>DQHP01000048.1:242-4471 GCA_003524435.1 Microbacterium sp. | reverse complement strand
GGCCGCGCTCGCCGGAGCAGGCGTCGACGCGCTGCACTTTTCGGCCAAGCGCACCGTTACCGGCGACAGCGCGGTGCGGATGGGATCGGCCGCAGATGGCGTCGGAGGCCACGAGGTCACTGACCGTGATGTGGCGTTCGCCGTGCGCGCTGCGCTGGGGCTTTGAACAAGGCTGCTGAGGCACTCTGACATCCCGCTGCGCGCATCCGTAGACTCGACCCATGCCTCAGACCTCGGAGTACACCGACGCGTATGGCGTCACGATCGTCTATGACGTCCATGCTGTCGAGGGCACACCGCGAGGTGTGGTGCAGCTGCTGCACGGCGTCGGCGAGCACGCCGGCCGCTATGGGGCGCTGATCACGGAGCTCACCGCGGCGGGTTTCATCGTTTATGCCGATGATCACCGCGGCCACGGTCGTACCGGCATCCTTCAGCATGGTGGACCAGAGAAGCTGGGCAAACTCGGCAAAGGCGGATTGCGGGCGGCTGTCGAAGCGGTCTGGCAGCTCACCGCAATCATCCGCGCCGAGCATCCTGACCTCCCGCTGGTGTTGTTCGGGCACTCGTGGGGGTCATTCCTCGCGCAGAAGCTGATCAATGCTCACCCTGAGGCGTGGGATGCCGTAGTCCTCTCCGGTTCGGCATTGCTGACGCCGCGCGACCTCAATCCAGCGCCGTTGAACGGGCGTTGGGAAGGTGAAGACGCCACCGGGTACGAATGGCTCAGCCGTGATCCAGCCGTCTGGAAAGAGTTTGACGACGACCCGCTCACGACGAACGTTCCTCTGCTCAAGCTATTCGGACCGATCGAAGCACTGAGACTCTACGGGCGCCCGGCGAAGGACCTCGGTCACGACATTCCTCTGCTGTTGATGGTGGGCCGCGACGATCCAGTTGGCGGGCCGCACAGCGTGCACAAGCTCGCTGAGCAGTACCGCTCTCGCGCCGGCCTCACCGACGTCACTACGCTCGTTTACCCCGATGCCAGGCATGAGATCTTCAAGGAGTTGCAGCAGCAAGAGGTGCGCGCTGATCTTCTCGCGTGGCTGGACAAGCACGTCCCCGCCCGATCGTGACGAGATGCGGCTTAAGCTGTACACGTGCATGGTGAGTATAAAGTCCCCGGTGGAAAGCTCGTCGTCGTCGACCTGGAGGTTGAGGACGGGCGACTGACCGACTTCCGGCTGGCAGGTGACTTCTTCCTCGAACCCGACTCTGCGCTCGAAGACATCAACGCGGCCGTCAACGGACTTCCCGCCGAATCGGATGCGACGGTCATCGCCGCAGCGGTCCGCGAAGCACTTCCTGCCGGCGCCCAGTTGCTCGGCTTCAATCCCGAATCTGTTGGCACAGCTGTGCGTCGCGCACTTGTGACCGCTCCCGGCTGGAACGACTTCGATTGGGAGATCATCCATGAGAAGGCCGTCTCTCCGCAGCTGAACCTTGCGCTCGACGAAGTGCTCACGGCGCGAGTGGGCGAAGGCCGTCGCCGCCCGACTCTGCGCATCTGGGAGTGGGAAGAATCCGCCGTCGTCATCGGCTCCTTCCAGTCGTACCGTAATGAGGTCGACCCTGAAGGGGCGGCGAAGCACGGGTTCGACGTCGTGCGTCGCATCTCTGGTGGTGGCGCAATGCTGATGGCCGCAGGGCAGATCATCACGTATTCGCTTTATGTGCCAGCATCCCTCGTGCAGGGCATGACGTTCGCTGATTCCTATGCGTTCCTCGATGACTGGGTGCTGCAGGCGCTGCGCACGGTCGGCGTCGATGCAACGTACCAGCCGCTCAACGACATCGCGAGTCCGACCGGAAAGATTGGCGGAGCCGCCCAGAAGCGTCTCGCGAACGGTGGAGTGCTGCATCACGCGACGATCTCGTACGACATTGACGGCCAGGTCATGACCGAGGTGTTGCGCATCGGCAAAGAGAAGCTGAGTGACAAGGGCACCACTTCTGCGGCGAAGCGCGTCGACCCGCTGCGTACCCAGACCGGGCTCAGCCGCGCCGAGATCATTGAGAGCTTCAAGAGCACGTTCCGTTCGCTCACGAAGGCGGAGGACAGTGCAGTAACCGCCGATGAGTATGCCGATGCCGAGGCTCTCGTCGAATCGAAGTTCGCGACTGACGCGTGGCTTCACCGCGTTCCGTGATCCCCACGTCCTCTGGCCCGGTCCCCGGGTCTGTCGAAGTGCCTGTACCTGGCGCAGTGTCAATCATTCAGGGCGACAACCTCGACGTTGCCTGCACTCTGCCTTCGGCATCCTTCACACTCGTCTACCTCGATCCGCCGTTCAACACCGGCCGGGCACAGGAGCGGCAGGTCGTTACCGCTCGTCGCACCCGCACAACTCCGGAGAATCTTCCAGAATCGACCGAAGCAGCACCGGAAACTAGCGGATCTGCCAAAAATCTCCGGAGTTATGCGGGGGAAACGGCGGGAAATGTGCCGGGAGCGGCGGGAAATGCCGCGGATGCTGAACCGGGGGCGGTGGCGAAAGAGATCAGGCACGGGTTCCACGGCCATCAGTACGAGCGAGTGCGGGGCATGCTGCGCACCTACGACGACCGCTTCGACGACTATGGCGCCTTTCTCATGCCGCGGCTCGAAGAGGCCTGGCGCCTGCTCGCCGCCGACGGCACGCTGTACCTGCACTTGGACTACCGCGAGGCGCACTACGCGAAGGTGATGCTCGATGCGGTCTTCGGCCGTGACTGCTTCCTCAATGAGCTGATCTGGGCCTACGACTACGGTGCGAAGTCGCGACGTCGCTGGCCGACCAAACACGACACGATCCTGGTGTACGTGAAGACCCCCGGCGGACACGTCTTCAACGCCGACGACATCGACCGCGAGCCGTACATGGCGCCGGGGCTCGTCACAGCCGAAAAGGCAGCGCGCGGCAAACTACCCACCGATGTGTGGTGGCACACGATTGTTCCGACGACTGGTCGCGAGAAAACTGGATATCCGACGCAGAAACCGGAGGGAATCCTGCGACGAATCGTGCAGGCCTCCAGTCGCCCCGGCGACCGGGTGCTCGATCTCTTTGCCGGCTCGGGGACGACCGGCGCGGTGGCATCAGCCCTGGGTCGCGACGCAGTGCTCGTCGACGAAAGTCCTGAAGCGATCCGCGTCATGCGTGGGCGGATGCCGCATGCCGAGGTCGTGACGATCTGACGGCGATCCCGTCCTGAAGCTCTAGGACATCGTCGACTGACATGAACTCCGTGACGTCGTGAGTGACGGCGATGACTCCGGATCCGGTTGCTGTGAGTTGATCGATTGCCCTGGCGATGATCGCGCGGGAACGCGAGTCCAGCCCGGCCATAGGTTCATCAAGCAGCACGAGATCGGCGCGTTGCACGAGCGCCTGCGCAAGAAACGCGCGCTGTCGCTGCCCGCCGGAGAGTGCAGTGATCGGGCGATGCGTGAGGTCGGAGAGCTCTACGGTTTCGATCGCGTCCGCCACAAGCGCCCTATCCGTACGTCGCATCGGCCGCCACGCGCCGAGTCTGCTCCAGGTGCCCATGCTGACGATGTCGGTGACGCTCAGGGGGAGGTGCGCGGGCAACGGCGTGGTTTGCGGCACGAGAGCGATCCGAAGGCCCGGCCGAAGATCGACGGTGCCATAATGCGGTGCGACGAGCCCGGCCGCCACCGCGAGCAGGGTTGATTTTCCTGATCCGTTCGGCCCCACAACGGCGAGCATGCGCCCGGCATGGGCCTGCGCGTCTACTCCACGCAGGGCAGGATGGCCGTCCATATCAACGGCAATGCCACGCAGAGTGAGCAGTCGAGTCGTGGGCAAAAGCGGAGGCATAGAGGACACGCGATTCATTATTGCAAATGAAAATCATTCTCAATAACTGCTACTGTCACTTTCTGTGTCCTCTTTGTTTGATCCCTTCACCGTCCTCTTCGTACAGCGCGCCCTCCTGACCGGCGCGCTCGTCGCGGTGATCTGCGGCGTCGTCGGGACATGGGTTGTGCTGCGTGGAATGGCGTTTCTCGGTGAAGCCATGGCGCATGGGATGCTTCCGGGCATCGCCGTCGCAACACTGCTGGGCATTCCGCCGATCTTCGGCGCGGCGGTCAGTGCCGGTGGCATGTCGCTCGGGATCGGCCTGCTCCAGCGGCGCGGGCGCCTCTCGGCGGACACCAGCATCGGACTGCTCTTCGTCGCCAGCCTGGCGCTCGGCGTGATCGTGATCTCCGCCTCGCGCAG
>DQHP01000048.1:0-170 GCA_003524435.1 Microbacterium sp. | reverse complement strand
CCTGGTTGTCGCCGCGGTGGGGCACCGCTCATTCGTCGCGGCCACGGTCGACGCCCGGCGGGCTCAACTGCTCGGCTTGCGCCCCCAGCTTGCTCACGTCCTCCTCGTCGCGCTCATCACGCTTGCCGTTGTCGCCGCATACCAGGCGGTTGGCTCACTACTTGTCGTGG
>DQHP01000046.1:215-3865 GCA_003524435.1 Microbacterium sp. | reverse complement strand
CTGTCGCGTCGGCGAGGCCGCGGTCGGCGTTATCGCGTTCCATCGCGTCGATGAACTGCGCCCGCGCCTCGGCACGGCTCTCCGCGATGACGTGCAGGGCGTTCTCGCCCCTGCCTCTCGTCATGCCGACATACACCGCCGCGCCATTGATGCCGTCGCTGAGGATCGTGTGCGAGGCCAGGGCGGTCACCCCTTGCACGCCGTAGGCGGTCGCTGCATAGACCAGGTGCGCGTGCTCGCGGATGTATTCCGCGGGGAGGTGCCGTGTGTGTTCCCGCTTGCGGTCGTCGTGTGCGTCGCGCACCCAGACCGATCCGTCCGCTTCGACGTGCTGCACCATCCACTGCTGCCGGTTAGCCACCCCCAGCGCAGTGTCGTTACTGCGAGTCTGGATCAGATCACCCGCACCGATACTCAGCCCATCCCTGCCCATCGTCGTGGCGGCGTCATCGACCAGGCCGCGAGCGATCCGCTCTTCCCGGATGCGCTCATTCAACCGCGTAGCGTCCTCGTTTCCCGCGACGGTGATTGTCTCTCCGTCGCGGGCATTCTGCGCGATGTGCTCTTGTAGCTCGTCGCCGTCTGCGTGTAGGCGGATAAGGCCGAGCCGGTCGAGTTGGTCGAACACATCGCCGGGGTTGTAGCGGTCGCGCATACGGACGGTGAGGTCGGCGTAGTCGGGGTCGATGAAGCGGTGTACCTCGGCCATGTCGAAGATGCGACCGCGAATCAGTGCGGCCATGTCGAGCACACCGCCGCGCCCGACAGCTGCGAGTTGCGCACGGTCGCCCACAAGCGCGACCGTTGCACCCACTTCCGCTGCAACCGTGAACAGCGCGAGAGCTGCATCTTGGTCAAGCATCCCGGCCTCATCGACAACGATCCGATCCCCGCGCCGCAACACAGTACCGGGCGGCGGGCCCGTGAACTCTGCGCCTGTGGCCGGATCAGTCGCGCCCGGCGTGAGTCGCATCCATACGCCGTCCTCATTCCACCGGTAGCCATGCGCGTGCACGAGAGCGGCAACTGATGTTGCGGGCACGCCGAGCTCCTGGTGTGCAACCTCGGCGGCGCGCTTGGTCGGCGCGACGACTCGCACGCGTCGGCCGTGATCGTTCGCGGCGGCTATTGCCGTGGCGAGCATCGTGGTCTTCCCCGCCCCGGCTGCGCCTTCCACGATCACGAGTGGATCGGTGGATGCGACTGCTGCGGCCGCGTCGAGTTGGCCTGCGTCGAGCTGCTGCCCGAGACGCTCTGCAACCTGCGACACGTCACGATGGCGCTGCTTCTTCTCCGGCGTGTGGGCGGTGAGCAGGTCGCGCAGTTCGGTTTCGACCTGCACCACGCGCAAGGTCGTGAGATGCGCCACATGCTCCGGTGCGGGTGCACCAGTCGGGAGGATCGAAAAGCAATCCTCGAGCGCGAGCGCCGTTGAGAGTGCGACCAGCTCACGCAACTCCTCGTGGGTAGCACGCACTCCGTATTCGTTGATGATGCGGGTGACGTGCTCCTGCACGTCGTGACGCGTCCACGCCGAGCACGCGGCGGCGCAGCGATCCAGCGCGCGCGACGTAATCTCCTGCACCGACAGTTCGTCTGATTGCGCCGGCGCGCTGACGAGTTTGCGGGTGAGGGTTTCCGGGTCGTAGCCGGCCTCTCGTAGCTCGGTCAACCATTCAGCCTCTTCCCGCGTCGTGGCGGGCTTCTTCGCGGGCCGCTCGAACGCCCACGCCTTCGCCGTCAACCGCGACGACACCACCGGCCCCATTGTCTCGCCCGGATGCGCCGCTTCCCACTCGGCTTCGAGCCGTTCCAGGTTCTTCCGTACCTGTGCGCCGCGCTTGCTCATCAGCGCGTTGAACGGCTCCAACTCCGTTACCTCTCCCGTCACCGGCTCAAGGGTGAGGCCATGCTTGTCGAGCACCGCCGCAAGCTCAGGGCTGGCAGCGATCACGGCGGCCCCGAGCGCACGGATCGCGCCCTGCTGTTTGAACATCGCCGCCGTATCCAACGCCCGCCATTTGCCTGCCGCCCAGACCCTGGTGCCGACCTGCATATGGATGTGGCGGTGCGGGTCACCCGCACGAGAAGTGCGATGCGTGATCCCGACGACCTGCATGTGCTCGATCGGTACAACCTCCTGCTTCCCGCGCGGACCGACACGCGTCACTGAGTGCTGAGCGAGCCACCGCTGAATCTCCGATAGCGCGTCCTGCTGCGCAGCATCCAAGGCTTCGGATACTTCGGAGTGGAGAGCGGCGGCGATGGACAGAGATTTCGGAGTGTTGATGACCATCTCTGCGAACCGAGGTGAGCCTTGACGATCCGACCCCGCGAGCCGTGGCCTGCCCATTCGTTCGCCGGTGTCGGGGTTGATCCAGTCCACCCAGCCCGCATAGTCATCAGAGCTGAGCGATCGGCTATTCGCCTCGCCGGATGCGTCGACGACGGCGTAAGAGATGCCGGTGGCATCGCCAAGGTAATAGTCATCTGCTCGCGAGCGGTCGGCCTCGACATAACGCATGGCATCGGCTCCGGTGCCCCGGAACAGAACCACACCGCCATGCATCTCGACTCCTATCTAAGATGAATGCTGTCGTCGTAGTATACGTTCATTCTTATTATGAATGCTTTGTATGAAGTGAGGTCTGACCGGGCTTGGCTGAACGAGGGCATGCGGTGCGGCCGTTTGGCAACGCGTGGGTGCTATTTAGTCCGCAGGTGTAGGGCGCATCCGACCGTAAGAAGGGCTATGGCTGCGACCCAGTTCGCCGGGTGGCTGGTGTCGGTGAGGACGAAGCCCCAGGTCTCGCTGAACGGATACTGACCGGGGTTGACGACGACCGGGAGCAGGATGAGGGTCGCTGGTGCGACGGCGGCGATGCGTCGGTCGAGGAAGCGGGCGGCGATCAGGCCCGCACCGAGGAGACCGAGCATGTTGCGTAACGGGGCGAGTGTTCCGGTCGTGCCGATCACGGCCTCATCAGCCGCGAGGCCGAGCAAATGCGAGAGAAGTAGCGCGGTGCCGGTGCATACCGTCAGGACGATGCCGTGCAGGAGCAGACGTTGCGGCCACAGCGGCCGAGACGCGAGGCGTTCGGCATCGCGGGTATGTGAGCCGTAGACGATCAGTGCGGCAGCGACTGGGATGAACTGGCCGAGCGCGGTGAGGGAGGTCGCCGCAAGGAAGTCCGGCCGGGAGAAAACGAGCGCTCGCGCGCCAACGAGCGCGAGCGCAGTCTGGAGGGCGAGCACCGACAGAATGACTGGGAGCAGGTGCCGGGCGTGCAGGAAGCGGAGTGTCATCCGATGATGTCCTCAGGGCGCAGCGAGCAATCGAGGTACGCGGCAGAATGCTCGGCGAACCAGGTTTGCGCCTCGGGGAGTGTCTTCGAGCGAAGCGCGTCGACCAGTCGATTCAGCTCGGCGGCATCGACCGCGAACAGGGCGGCGTCGGGATCATCGGCGAGGAACACATTCACGGCCCCGAGGGCGGGCCAGGCGCCGCCGGCCTCGTCGGTCCCACAGCGCTGCCCGACCAGCGAGAACAGCGCGGCATGCACGCTGTCTGTGACGGGGTCGGCGCTGGCCGGGTTCAGTGCGAACGTCTTGAATCGGTCGCTGCCACCGTCAGGCACAGTCCCGTCGCC
>DQHP01000046.1:0-163 GCA_003524435.1 Microbacterium sp. | reverse complement strand
AGTTAGTAGATCCTCCCGCAGAGGCGCGTATTGCGGCAGAACATGCAGGGTCAGCGCGGGATCCTCTGAGGTGAGTGTCGTGAAGGATAGCTCGGACGGCGAGACAGAGACGGTGATGCGTTCGGCGGCGGGGGCGAGCGCAGCTGCGACGGGCACGCCCGCC
>DQHP01000013.1 GCA_003524435.1 Microbacterium sp. | reverse complement strand
CGGTCGAAGGCGGCCCGACGGCGATGATCGGCGCGCAGCCGGTCACAGCTGCGTAGACGTGATCCACGAGCGGGATGCCATCGATCTCGACGGACGCCTTGTCCACGCCGCCGAGTCGCGACGCGCGGCCACCGGTGAGGATGATCGCGGCAGTCAAAAGACCATCACCGACACCGCATCGCCGACATTCACTTGATCGACATCGGCGGGNNGAATGATCGCCAGAGCGGATGCCGCGGCCAGCGATGTCACCAGGTGCGAACCGCTGCCACCGCTCGTGGCAGGTCGCACCGTCTCCTCGTCGAACACCACCGGCAAAATCTGCATGCGCCCCGGCGGGCAACGCCATGCCTCTGCCGCCGTTCGCCTGATGCGGGGACGGTCGATGACGGTAGTGCCCGCCATTGTGCGCAGTACTGGGCGCACGAACATCTCGAACGAGACAGCGACACTGACGGGGTTTCCCGGAAGACAGAAGGCGAGCATTCCTGAATCCAGTACGCCGAAGCCCTGGGGTTTTCCTGGCTGCATCGCCACACTGTCGAACCGCACGCCGTGCTCGCCGCCTAGCACTGCCTTGACGACGTCGAACGCTCCGACGCTCGCCCCACCGGAGAAGATCACGGCGTCGGCATCGGTCTCGTCCAGCGCTCGCCGCAGCGCGGCCGGGTCATCGGCAACAGTGCTGACGGAGGTGATGGATGCGCCGCTCGCGCGCACGGCAGCGGCGAGTAAGACGGAGTTCGACTCTGGGATCTGACCTCGGAGCGGAGTGGCGGAGGGAGCGATGAGTTCGCTGCCGGTCGAGATGACGGCGACTCGCGGTCGGCGGTGCACGAGGGCTTCGTCATATCCCGCCGATGCGATGGCCGACAGTTGCCATGCTCCGAGCGTGGTTCCTGCGGTGACGGCGAGGGTTCCTGCTGGAGCATCCTCACCCTGGCGGCGAATGTGCGCACCCGTGTCAGGTTGGTGAAGGATCGTGATCTCGGCCGGAGCCGCTTCGCGGATGGCGATGCCGAGGTCGGTGTTTTCCAGTGGAACGACGGCGTCAGCGTCGCTGGGCACAGGCGCACCCGTCATGATGCGCGCCGCCTCGCCGGGGCCTATCGCCGGATCCTCGGCAGCTCCGGCGGGCAAGTCGGCGATCACGCGCAGTGCAGCGCCCGAGGTGGCCTCGGCGCTGCGGACGGCGTAGCCATCCATGGCCGAGTTGTCGAAGAGGGGAGTCGGCCAGCGGCTGACAATGTCCTCCGCTAGTGCGCACCCGAGGGCGTCGGCGAGCGGGCGCTGTTCGGTGGGTAGCGATGGCACCGCGGAGAGGATGCGGGCGCGATGCTCCGCCACCGTGATCATCGAGAACCGTCCATGTTGCTACGCTAGCGCGAGGCCGCGTGTCGCTGGCGAGCGGTACGCTCAAAGGCATGGGTCGGATCACGACGAGGCGGTCGGTGCTGAAGGTCACGCTCGGTGACGGCGCACAGCGCCGCCCTGACACGCTCGCTGTCGAAGAGCCACTCGAGATCCGTGTCGCCGGCAGTCCGCTGTCGGTGACGATGCGCACTCCTGGCCACGATGTCGAGCTCGCCGCCGGCTTTCTCGTCTCTGAGGGCGTGATCGGCGACGGCGGTGAATTTCAGTCCGCGATCCATTGCGGTGGGCCCGGCACGGGCGGTGTCGAGAACACTTACAACGTCCTTGACGTCTCCCTGGCGCCCGGGGTGGCCCTGCCCGCACCAGAGATCGCCCGCTCCTTCTATACGACCAGTTCGTGCGGTGTCTGCGGCAAGGCCAGCATCGAGGCCGTGGAAACGGTCTCGCGCTACGACGTCGAGACGGATGCTGTCGTCGTCGACGCCGCGGATATCGCTGAGTATCCGAACCGACTGCGTGAACAGCAGGATGCTTTCGACAAGACCGGAGGCTTGCACGCGGCCGCACTCTTCGACGCCGCGACGGGCGAACTGCTCGAGCTGCGCGAAGACGTCGGCCGCCACAATGCTGTCGACAAAGTTGTCGGCTGGGCGGTGCTGAATGATCGTCTTCCCCTGCGCGGAACGGTGTTGCAGGTGTCGGGGCGGGCGAGCTTCGAACTCGTACAGAAAGCGGTGATGGCCGGCATCCCGATCCTTTCCGCTGTGTCGGCACCGTCGTCTCTCGCGGCCGAACTGGCGGAAAAATCAGGTCTGACGCTCGTGGGATTCGTGCGAGGTCGGACGATGAATGTGTACTCGCACCCAGATCGGATCAGGGTGGATGCGGCGGCGCCTCTGGCGGCGCTCGTATCGGAAGGAGCAGATC
Organism: Microbacterium sp.; assembly: GCA_003524435.1. Classification (GTDB taxonomy): domain Bacteria; phylum Actinomycetota; class Actinomycetes; order Actinomycetales; family Microbacteriaceae; genus Microbacterium. Next base: position 6,660 of record DQHP01000013.1, on the reverse strand, counting down.
ATGACCACTCTCGATAGCGGGGTCTCATTCGGTTTAATGCCAGAGACTCCCCGGCAGGGCGGCTACGGACCTGTGGCAACCAAGGCGTGGTCGCAGGAGGACTACACGCATCCCGCCGCGGCGTGGGGGGCGGCGATCTCGGTCGGCGAAGTGCTGGTGAAATCGCAGCGGCCGGTGAGCGGCGCGTTGGCAATGTTCACGATGAACCATCCGATCAAGGGCTTCGACTGCCCCGGATGCGCGTGGCCCGATGACCAGAAGGGGCTCAAGCTCGACATCTGCGAGAACGGCATGAAGCACGTCACGTGGGAGATGACCCACAAGCGTGTCGGCAGCGGTTTCTTTTCGAAGCACACCGTGAGCGAGCTTTCGACCTGGACTGATTACGAGCTCGAGAATACTGGCCGCCTCACCGAACCGATGGCCTATGACCCCGAGACTGACCGGTATGCACCGATCAGCTGGGACGACGCCTTCGCGCTGATCGGCGAAGAGTTGCGCGCGCTCGATAGCCCCGACGAGGCGACTTTCTACACCTCGGGTCGGCTTAGCAACGAAGCATCCTTCCTCTACCAGCTCATGATCCGCGAGTACGGCACGAACAACATGCCGGACTGCTCAAACATGTGCCACGAGGCATCCGGTCGCGCTCTCACAGCATCGATCGGCAGCGGCAAGGGCACCACCACCGTCGAGGATTGGGAGCAGACCGATGTGCTGTTCCTGCTCGGGGTGAATGCCGCGTCGAACGCTCCGCGCATGCTCACCGCACTGTCAGATGCCGTGAAAAACGGCGCACAGGTGGTGCACGTCAATCCGCTGATTGAAGCGGCATCTCGGCGCACCACCGTGCCTCACGACTTCGTCGACATGGCTCTTTTCAAGACGCATGAGACGGGCACGCTCGACCTGCAAGTGCGGCCGGGCGGCGATATGGCGCTGATGCGCGCCATCGCAAAGGTCGTGTTCGAAGCGGCGGCGATTGATCCGGGCGCGCTCGACACGGAGTTCATCGCCGAATACACCAACGGCATCGACGAGTATCGCGCTGTCGTCGAGGCGACGCCGTGGGCAGAGCTGGTGACGCAGTCAGGGCTTAGCGAGGAGCAGCTCCGCGCCGCTGGCGCGCTTTATCTCGCCTCTGGCAAGGCCATCATCAGCTGGTGCCTGGGCGTCAGCCAGCAGGAGCACGCGGTCGACATGGTGCGCGAGTTCATGAATGTGCTGTTGCTGCGCGGAAACATCGGTCGTCTCGGTGCGGGGCCGGCTCCCGTGCGCGGGCACAGCAATGTGCAGGGCAACCGTACCTGCGGCATCAATCACCACTCGCCCGCCTGGTTGCTGGATGCCCTCGACGAGGTCTGTGGAATTACCTCGCCTCGCACGCCGGGACTGGATACCGTCGGCAGCATTCGTGAGATGCACGAAGGCGCGGTCAAGATTTTCGTGAGCTTGGGTGGCAACTTCGTCATGGCGGCGCCCGATACTCACTACACGGCTGAGGCGCTGAGCGGATGCCGGCTGACGGTGCAGGTGAGCACCAAACTCAACCGCAGCCACCTCGTGCACGGCAAGAAGGCGCTGATCCTTCCGTGCCTCGGGCGCACCGAACGTGACGAGCAGGCCGGCGGACTGCAGGGACAGTCGGTCGAGGATGCCATGAGCATGGTGCACCTCTCGGTCGGCAAGAAGAAGCCCGCCTCCGAACACCTGCTCTCTGAGCCCGACATCATCGCGCGGATGGCGCGTGCCACCATGCCGGAAAGCGCAACTCCGTGGGAGGAGTACGGCGCTGATTACGACCTGATCCGCGACGTGATGGCGAAGGTGTTGCCGGGCTTTGACGGGTTCAATGAGCTCGTCAGAGGGCCGAACGGTTTCCGCATTCCGCAGCCAGCCAGAGAGCTCGACTTCCGCACCGCATCTGGCAAGGCTGACTTCTCGGCGCCGGCACTCTATGACGTACTGCCCGCCGCGGAGGACATGCTCGTGCTGCAGACGATGCGCTCGCACGACCAGTGGAACACCACGATCTACAGCAACAACGACCGCTACCGCGGGGTGAAGAATCTGCGCGAGTTGATCTTCATGCACGAGGACGACATGCGCGATCGCGGAATCTGGCAGGGCGACTTCGTCGATATCGTCGCGACGTCAAAGGACGGCACACAGCGTGAGCTGCGGCAGTACCGCGCCATCGCCTATGACACCCCACGAGGGAGTGCCGCGGGCTACATGCCGGAGATGAACGTGCTCATCGGCGAGGCCGACTACAGCGCGCAGAGCGACCAGCCGCTCATGAAGAGCATTCACGTGCGCGTGGTGCGGTCGGCTGGGGCCCACTGACGGGGCTTGCGCGTCACGGCGCAGGTCGTTCGGTGTGAAGCTAGCGCAGAGGTAGGTCCGCAGTATACGTAACCGTCAGTTGCGAGTCGCGTTCCGAGTCTTCCGGACGGAACCCGACGTAGAGGCTCTCGGTCTGATCCGCATTGAACGCGCCGAACGAGAAGCGACCGGCGGAGCCACTCCTTGCCTCGCCGAAGACCCATCCGGCTTTCTCGAGTCGTGCGATCACATTGTCGACTTCCTCCTCGGATACCCAGAGTTCGACCATGCCTCCCGAATCATCGAATGCTGTCGACCGGTCTTCGATCCAACGGTCTTCAGGCAGCACGAGCTCGTCGGGAAGGTTCTCCGGGAGTCCCTGGCTCAGAGTCCAGGTGCCGTGGGGTTCAGACTGCATTTCAGTCGTGGGAGCCACGGTCGATTGTGCGATAGGCCGGTCGCTGGGAACCACAGCCTCAGTGTCTGGGGTGCATCCGGACAGCACGGCCATCATGCTCAGGGCGACGCCAGCCGCGACAAATCGTTTCATCCGAACAAGATACCAAGGTCCGTGAGCACGTGAAACGAGGCGGCGCGCTAGGCAACTTTGCGTGAACAGGCGCTGCATTCTGGTCTGATTCACGGTAAATTGACATCGACGCGATCGAGAACTCCACGCTCACGATCGATGACACCGAGCGCATCCTCGCGGGTCTCACTCCGCTGAACGGCGACGACCTGCGCGAGGTCTACGAAGCAAAGAATCTCGCTGCAGTCACAGTGGATCTGCTCGCGAACGACGAGGGCCCGCTTTCAGCGGATCTGATCCTCCGTTGGCACGGCATGCTCCTCGCCGGTATCCGCGACGACGTAGCGGGGAGATTCCGCAAGGGCGACGAATGGGTGCGCGTCGGTGCTCACCTGGGCGCCAATCCGGCTTTCGTGGCCGAGCTGATAGACGAGGCGTTGTCGCGGTTCAAGACGGATGAGACGAGCCCACCTCTTGAGAGCATTGCGTGGTTTCACTGCGAGTTCGAGGCGATCCTTCCCTTCATCGACGGCAACGGTCGAATTGGGCGGATGCTGATCAACAAGCAATTGCAGGATCTCGGACCGCCACCGGTGATCGTGCGGGCACGGCATCGGCGGGTCGACTACTACTCGCTTCTGGAGCAGTACGCGAGGTTGAACTCCCACGACGGCATGACGCGATTACTTGTCATGCTGGTGCTGGAATCGCTGCACAAGCGCATGGCGCTCCTCACCAGTCGCCGCGTCATCCCTCTCGCTGATTGGGCTCGTGGCGCTGGCATCAGCGGTGCATCGGCGACGAACAAGGCCAAGCGGCAGACGATCCCGGCATTTCGGGTGCGCGACCGTTGGCTGATCGCCGAGGAGTTCCGCTGACGAGCCCCCGCTATGGCGTATAGCGTCGCGCATGGATCAGTTGATCGAGATTCTGAGGATCCGATCGTCGTCTGGCCCAGGATCGCCGCGCCCATCGGTGTTGTTGGTCACGACCCACGTCGATCCATCCGGGGCGAGGATGACGTCGCGGAGGCGTCCGTGCTCGCCGACGAGGCGCTCGGTCGAGGAGGAGAGGTCCGCCAGCGGAACCTCGCGAAGCCGCTCTCCGCGAAGGTTCGCGATGAGGATGGCGTCGTCAGTGATGGCGATGCCGCTCGGACTGGCCTCCTGCGGTGCCCACTGTTGCACCGGGTCGATGAAGCCGTCCTGCTCGGCGATGCCTTCGACCTCGGGCCAGCCGTAGTTGCCGCCGGGGTCGATGACGTTGAGTTCGTCCCAGGTGTTCTGACCGAACTCGCTGGCGTAGAGGGTGCCGGCGGCATCCCAGGCGACGCCCTGGGGATTGCGGTGGCCGTAGCTGTACACAGGCGAGTCGGGAAACGGGTTGTCCGGTGGAATCGCGCCATCGGGTTCGAGGCGGAGGATCTTGCCCGCTGAACTGTCGAGGTCCTGCGCGTCCTGGCCGTTCCCGGCGTCGCCGGTCGTTGCGTACAGCATGCCGTCAGGACCGAAGGCGATGCGACCGCCGTTGTGATTGCTCGCTGACGGGATGCCGTCGAACACTGTCTCCGGAGCGCCCAGGCTCAACGAACCAGCTTCTCCGGTCAGCTCGAAACGCTCGATGCGGTTCTCGTCATCCGCCGTGTAGTACGTATAGAGACGGTCGTCGTTGACGGCGATGCCGAGGAGTCCGCCTTCTCCGCCAGGGGAGACGCCGTCGATGACCGCGACCTCGCGAGGGTTTCCCGCACTGTCGATCTCGAGAATCCGGGCGGAGTCCCGTTCGCTGACCAGAGCGGACGCGCTGTAAAACGCCACTGACCAGGGTGCGTCCAGGCCGTCGACGACGACTTCGGAGGCTGTGGAAGTTTCGGGCAGAGCTGGGTCGGCGACATCACCCGCTAACGTGCAGCCGGTCAAGGCGGCGAGGGCGATGGCCATCACCAGCGCTCCTGCAGAGCGTGTCGGGGATAGCACGAAGGTCGCCATGTCCTCGGTGCTGCCTTACGGCTGTGCCGCCTGGCGCAGCCACCGCTCAACACCGGCGACATGCGCGCTCGCCAGTGAACTCGCCAGCGCAGCATCGCGGCCGGCTATTGCCTCGGCAATGGCGCGATGCTCTGACAGAGTGCGATCGACCGCGCCCTGTTCGGTGAGGCCGCGCCATACGCGGGCGCGGATCGTCTGACTGCCGAGTCCGTCGATGAGGCTTGCGAGGTAGTCATTGCCAGCGAGACCCACGATCCCGCTATGAAAGTGGGTGTCATGAGCCACGAGGTCATCGATTGACACACCGTCGGGATCGATGGCGTCGATCTCGGCGAGAAGTGCCTGGGACTCTTCTTCGGTGGCCATGCTGGCGGCAAGGCCGGTGGCCTGGGATTCCAGCATCCGGCGCACGGCGAACAACTCCAGCAGCGAATTGTCATCGTGCATGTCGACGACGAAGCTGATGGCCTCCAGCAGCAGATGCGGCTCGAGGCTGGTGACGTACGTGCCGTCGCCGCGGCGCACATCAAGCACGCGGATCACCTCGAGAGCCTTCACCGCCTCACGCATCGAGTTGCGCGACAGTCCTAGTCGCTCGGAAAGGTCCTTCTCGGGAGGAAGCCGGTCGCCGGGGCCGAGCTCGCCCGAGACGATCATTGCTTTGATCTTCTCGATCGCATCGTCTGTCACTGCCATGGCGCCATCCTCGCACAATGATCGGATGTCTGCTCGGATTCTTGGCTCGAATCCGACATGATGGGCCCATGCGCATAATCGACTCGCACCTGCATCTGTGGGACCCGGAAGTGCTCACCTACGACTGGCTCGAAGGTGCGCTCGCCTGGACCTTCGCCGAGAGAGAGCTCTTCGAAGAACAACTGGACGGCGTTTCCGAAGAGGCGGCGATTTTCGTGCAGGCGGACCCCGTTGAAGGGCAGGCACTCGATGAGGTGCGCTGGGTCGACTCGATCGCTCTCGCCACCGGCGTCGTCGCGATCGTCGCGGGAGCACGGCTGGACCGTGGCGCTGATACCTCCGCACACCTGGAGGCGCTCGCCGAACATCAGCGCGTCGTCGGCGTGCGTCACCTTCTGCAGGGTGAGCCCGACGGCTTCGCGCGGACGGATGCCTTCATCCACGGCGCTCGCGAAGTGGCATCCCGTGGTTGGACGTTTGACGCCTGCGTGCGTGCGGAGCAGCTTTCGGATGTCACCGCGCTCGCCGCCGCAGCGCCCGAACTTCGCATCGTGCTTGACCACCTCGGCAAGCCAGAGGTCGGCTCGATGGATGCCTCGCGCGAGCCCAGTTCGACGTGGCGTGCAGATCTGCGAGAACTTGCATCTGCCCCACAGGTGTTCTGCAAGCTGTCGGGCCTTCCGGCGGAGGCCGCAGGCTCCTGGAACGATCGGCAGATGATGCCGTTTCTGGATGCCGCAGCCGACGCCTTCGGTCCGGATCGGCTGATGTGGGGGAGTGACTGGCCCGTGTCATCAGTGGACTTCTCCGCTGTCGACGGCGGCGCCTATCTCACCGGCGCGCGCCAGAGGTGGTTCCGCTGCGTTGTCGACTGGGCCGATGCTCGCGGGCTCGACACAGAAGCGATCTTCTGGTCGAACGCTCTCACGTTCTACGGCATCCGCTGATTTCCACGGGCCTGCTGTGCCGTCAGGTGGCTGCCGCCGGCGCCCGCCCGTGGGCGTCTACTCCGGGCGCAAGCGCAGTGCGGCCATTCCTCCGTCGACCTCGATGAAGGTGCCGGTCGTCGAGCCGGATGCCGGACTCACGAGGAACAGCACGGCAGCGGCGACCTCGTCGGGT
>DQHP01000025.1 GCA_003524435.1 Microbacterium sp. | reverse complement strand
CAGCGTGCGCGGCGTCGTCGCAGCGCAGCGACTGGCCACCCGGTTTGGCCTTCACGTGCTGCACCGCCCACTTACGCTGTCCGCCGCTGAAGTGACAGCAGCGAACGATGAGCTTGCGGAGGGTCTCGGCGCCGAGCAGGATGCCACGGCGGCACAGATCCTGCAGCAGAACCCCGACGACCTGGCTGTCTGGCGCTTGCGCGGCTATATCGACTTCGACGGCGCCGAGCGGCTGCTGCTCGATCTTGACGCGTGGCTCGAAGCTCGTCCGGCCGACAGAGAGTCGCCCGCGGTGATCGTCCTCGATCTGACCGAAGTCACGCAGCTGCAGTCTGTCGCGGTATGGATGCTCGCGGCCCTCGCCACCTGGTGCCGTGAGAGGGGCATGCGCGTCATAGCCAGTGACCCCCAGGGCCGTAGCCTCGGCGTCGCCGGGCTCTCGCAGTCGGCAGGCCTTGAACACGCCATGCGAGACGCCGCCGCAACAGCGGGTGTCAGCCTCGACGAGGGCTGAGCGCTCGGCTGTTTTATAGCTTCTCGATCGGCGCGATCTTGATCAGGAGCTTCTTGAGCCCCACCGCGTCAAAGCGCACATGTGCAATGCGCTTTGCGCCTTCGCCGGTGACAGCATCCACACGTCCCTCACCGAAATCAGAGTGACGGATCCGGTCCCCCGCAGCGAGTTCGAGGTCGCCGTTATCGCGTACCTTCCCGGTGACTTTGTTGGGGAACTTGTCCAGTGAGGTGGACAGCGGCTTGAGCGTGTCGCGCGGAGCGAGCGGCTTCACGCCGAAGCGGTCGTTGCCACCGCCAAACCCACCGCTGCCGCTGCCACGGCGCGCATTGAGCGCGCGCGACTGCATGCCGCCTCGGGAGTTCACATCGCCAGGCGACTGACGCCAGTCGACGAGGCCTGCCGGAATCTCTTGCAGGAACCGGCTCGGCATTGCCACGTTCACTTCACCGAACTGGGCACGGGTCATGGCAAGCGAGAGATGCAGGCGCTTTCGCGCACGGGTGATGCCCACATAGAACAGCCGGCGCTCCTCCTGCGGACCGCCCGGCTCTCCCGCCGAGATTCGGTGCGGAATGAGATCTTCTTCCACGCCGGTCACGAACACGGCGTCGTATTCGAGGCCCTTGGCCGTGTGCATCGTCATCATCGACACCGAGCCGGACTCGTCGTCCAGGTCATCCGCGTCAGAAACCAACGCGACCTCTGTGAGGAAGTCGACGATCGTGCCCTCGGGGTTATTGCGGGCAAAATCGCGGGCAACAGCGACGAACTCGTCGAGGTTCTCGACGCGTGCTTCGTCTTGCGGGTCGCGGCTCGCGCGTAGCGAATCGAGGTAGCCGCTCTTCGACAGCAGCACTGTCAGCCCGTCAGCGACAGCCGTGGGAGGAGGGACCTCTCCCGAGGGCGGCAGCATGATCGCCGATGCCTCTTTCAACGCCGTATCCAGCTGACCGATCGCCGCCTGGATCTTCGGCCCGACGCCCAGTTGCGCGGGAGCTGAGAGCGCATCTCTGAACGAGAGTCCGTGTTCTTCGGCGTATCGCGCGATCGCCGTCTCAGTGACGTCACCGATCCCCCGCCGCGGTTTGTTGAGAATGCGGCGTACCGACATGTCGTCGGCGGGGTTCGACACAGAAATCAGATAAGCCAGCGCGTCTTTGATCTCAGCGCGGTCGTAGAACTTCGTGCCGCCCATGATCTTGTAAGGCACCGCGGAGCGAATGAAGATCTCCTCCAGCGCGCGCGATTGCGAGTTCGTGCGATAGAACACGGCCATCTCGGAGTACGGCATGCCGGTACGGCGCAACGCCTCAACTTCATCGGCAACGAACTGCGCTTCGTCATGCTGAGAGTAGCCGGTGAAGCCCACGATCTTGTCGCCGTCGCCGCGGTCGCTCCACAGCTTCTTGTCTTTGCGGTCGAAGTTGTTGCCGATGACCGCGTTCGCTGCGGACAGGATGTTCTGGGTAGAGCGGTAGTTCTGCTCGAGCAAGACCACGCGGGCTCCGGGAAAGTCACGCTCAAACTCGCTGATGTTGCGAATGTCTGCGCCGCGGAACGCATAGATCGATTGGTCAGAGTCGCCCACGACAGTGAGGGATGCACCGGGCACCTCAGGCGTGGTCTCTGGTTCAAAAATCATCATGCCGTTGGAGGCATATGGATCGGGAGCATCGCTGGATGCTGGCCGTGTCAGCTCGTGGATGAGGGCGTACTGCGCGTGGTTGGTGTCCTGGTACTCGTCGACCAGAATGTGTCGGAAGCGGCGCCGGTAGGTGTCGGCAACCTTCGGGAACGCGCGGAACAGGTACACGGTCTGACCGATGAGGTCGTCGAAGTCGAAGGCATTTGCCTTGCGCAGATTGCGTTGATAGTCGGAGAAGATCTCAACGAACTTTCGCTCTGCCGGGTCGTTCATATTCGCATCGCGTGAGTACGAGTCGGAGTCTTGAAGTTCGTTCTTGAGCTTTGAGATTCGTGACTGCACGGATGCTGGTGTCAACCCATAGGCGTCTGCCTCATGTTCTTTCACCAGGCGTTTGAGAAGCGCACGGGAGTCACCAGAGTCGTAAATCGTGAACGACTTGGTGAAGCCGAACTGCTCGGCCTCGCGGCGCAGAATTCGCACGCACGCTGAGTGGAACGTAGAAATCCACATGCCACGGGATGCTTCGCCGACGAGCCCCCCGACACGCTCGCGCATCTCGCCCGCGGCCTTGTTCGTGAACGTAATCGCAAGGATCTGACTCGGCCATGCCTCACGGTTCTGCAGCAGCGACGCGATGCGACGGGTGAGCACGCTCGTCTTACCGGAGCCCGCCCCCGCAACGATAAGCAGGGCAGGGCCGCGGTGGGTCACCGCTTCGAGTTGCTGGGGGTTAAGACCCGCAAGCAGGTCGTCGTGCCCCTCTGCTCCGGAAGAGCGGGGGCCGGCGGCGGACGGGACAATAAGAGGCGCTTCGGTCATGGCCTTATGAGTCTAGGCGGGGCCGCTGACACTCGCTGTCGTGCCATACTTCCCCCATGCGCACGATCTTGAACATCATCTGGGTGATCCTCGCCGGCTGGGCTCTTTTCGTCGGGTACGTCTTCGCCGGCATCCTGCTGTGCATCCCGATCATCACGATCCCCTGGGCGATTGCTTCATTCCGTCTCGCGGGCTTCGCCTTTTGGCCGTTCGGCCGCGAGGTTATCGAGAAGCCCTCCTCCGGGGTCGGCGCGTTCCTCGGCAACATCATCTGGGTCGTCCTTGCCGGTTGGTGGCTCGCAATCGCGCACATCGTCTCTGGCATTGCCCTGTGCATCACGATCATCGGCATTCCGATGGCCATCGCCGATTTCAAGATGGTGCCGATCTCTTTGATGCCGCTGGGCAAGCAGGTTGTGCCCGCCCGCTCCGGAGCGTTCGACCGCACCCTGTGAACGAAAGGGCGCGCACCGGTTTACCCGGCACGCGCCCGCAATTCCGATCGGATGCTGCGACGATCGGATGCTCTACAGCTAGGCAGCTATGACACCCGCATACGCCTCCGCAGCCCCACAGCGAGCGCACCGCCAAGGAGCAGCATCAGCCCGAGCGTGATGGCACCGGACGGAGACTCGGCCCCGGTCGCGGCGAGGTCTTCGCCCGTCGCGTTTCCCCCGCCCGCGGAACCGTCTGCATCA
>DQHP01000163.1 GCA_003524435.1 Microbacterium sp. | reverse complement strand
CGGAGCGCCAGGCCGCCCATGCGACAAGATCCAATGCGCGCTGCCGATCTTCACGCGCTACTGCATCGGCGTCGAGGCCGGCCGAAAGCACCCGTTCGAACAGCGGCACATCACCGCGTGCACGGCGCACGCTCTCTGATGCGATTGTGACGTCGAGGCCGGCCGCACCCAGATCGGGGGCACGCGCCTGAAACTCCGTCCCCGCATTCGCCATCTGCCGAGGCATCGCGATCATCCCCGCGACTCCTGCCACCGCGCATATGCGGTGTAACGCTGGTGAAGGTACTTCAATGTCGTGAGGTCGTCGAAATCTCGCCCATAGACCTTTCCGACTGCCGAAATGCTCCGCAAATGGGACTCGATTGCTGTCACTCGCTGCGACGCTTCCAGCGCCGAGAGTCCGTCAAGTCCTCGATCGAATTTAGCCAGCAACGCACCAACTGGATCGGTCTTGTCGCGCCCGAGCGCGTCGTATTGTTTGCATGATTGAGAAAACAGGTCTGAGAGCCAACTCACGCTGTCAGTGCTCAACTCGCTCTCGGCACCAATATCAAACCGCGGGTGCGCGGCATTAGGTAAGAGTTTGCCTCTCAGCACGAACGGCAGGATCGCGGCTACGTCGCTGAGCCCGACTTCCTCATTCCCGCGGAACCATGCCATGGCCTTCGCATACATAATCAATGTCTGCAGTGCCCGCACCGACAGGCCATTGCGCGTTTGCGCACCGAGGTCGACTTCGAGGTCTGCGCCGCTGTTCGCCTCAATTACCTCGCTGACATCGCCGCCCGCCGTTGTGACAACATCCTTCGTGCGGTATTCGAAACGCCGACCGCCATGCTGCACGAACTCAAAGTGACTGAGGAAGAAGCGCAGCCTCTTACGCACAGCATCCGGGATCGGCACGGCGCGGATCTGCGTGCGCATCCGCGCCTGCTCGTCGGCGTCAAAGCTGAGCTCTGCCGGAACGTGCTCTTCGGGTTTCTCCCCCGCCTCGACCCTCGTGATCAATTCATCGAGGAAGCGACTGTTGAACCCGGCAGCCTGCACCGTGACATCCATCCGGTCGCGAAGCGCCTGGATAACCGGGAACGTTCCTCCCCCGGCGTCATCATTCGCGGTAAAGAACCAACTCTCCACGCCGCCATCCTGGTTGGTGCGGCGCATCTGGTCATGGCTTTCGACATACCCCTCCGCGACCATCGTCAGAAGCGCTGATTGGGTCTTGGTCGGGATGCGGTTGTACTCATCAATGATCTTTACCGGAAGGCCCAACCAGTCGCGCCAGGCAATGCGAATGTCAGAGAGTCGCTCGGCGCCAACCAGATCGCGTGGCAGGGGAATACCGACGAGATCGCTCACTGTCAGCTGCGGCTGCCCCTGCTGCACGCCGCGGCGCACGTCCTCTGACGACGTGCCGGCGAGCACCCCCATGAGAACAGCAACGGTCGTCTTGCCACGGCCGGGCCCACCGATCAGCAGGCATTTGCCGCCAACGGCAAAGGTCAACAGCGGAATCAGCACATTCGACGAGAACGAAGCCTGCGTCGGCAACGACACCTGGGCTCCCGCGTCTCCCACTTCGATGGACAGTGGATGCGTGTGCGAGAACTCCATGTCGTAGTACGGAGAGATCACCGCACGATTGACGATCCAGTAATAGACCTGGCGAAGCTTCTCGTCCAGCGGCACGGCGGCGCCTCCTCCTGGTGAGGAGAACAGGTCTTCCGCAGTCAGGGGCGCGACCGCGTGGTCCGCGCCAGGATTCGTGGGTGAGGCAGAAACTCTGTTCCAGCGATCCGGCATGTGCACATCTTATCGAGCAGGGGCGTGCGTCTCCGCTGTCGCGCGTTGCACCGCACGTTGCTCTTCCAGCGAGCGCGCCTCTAGGGGCACCCCGAACTGCAGATGCGCAGCGAGCAACGGAGGAATCTGTCGCATGATGGCGTCGATTCGCCGTTCGACGCTGCCGGTCACCTCGATCCATGGCGCGGGCTGCGCAGCCAGAACCTCACGAAAGCGCTGCTGCATGCCATGGCGGATATGTTCGCCGTCGCGCATGCCGTCCTGGATGAACGGAATCTCATCGCCGGTGAGGACGTACAGCATCGGTCGATGCTTGTGAGCGCGATCGTGGATGCTGCCAGCCACACTGCCGACGTAACGTTCATGCCACAGCGCCGTGGCCAGCACATCCGTGTCGCAGACCAGCACGGGTTTCGGTACCTCTCGCAGAGCACGCTCTTCCATGGCAATCTGGCGGTCGACGATCAGCTCGAACTCCAGGCTCTGCCACGGGGAGTCGAGACCACCCTCGCGAATCTCGGAGTACTCACGCCCATACTCCGCTACCCACAAAGTGTCCAGCTGGTCAGCCAGAGCCTTAGACAGCGTCGTTGACCCGGTCGACTCCGCTCCGAGGATGACCACCCGAGCGGTCAACCAGGCGCGCACTGCCGGATTGAGCTCACGCCAGTGCCCCGCAACATCAGCACGAATCGCCGTGCCGGAAACCGGATTGAGTTGGCGTCCCGGATCAACCTGCACCCAGCGCGCATTCAGCCTGCGTGCAAGCTCTCCCCCGTACTCATCTGAGGAGAAGACGGTGTCTACCGGGGCATCCAGAAGTGCGGTGATGACGAGCATGTGCTCATCCCAGGCCGACGCGGATGCGAAATCAACGGGCGCATCATCCATTGCGCTGACCACGCGCACGCTCGGGTGCGCCTCACGGATCCACTCTGCCCGCACGTCCAGCGGTATCGTCTCCACGGACGACCCGAGCACCTGCACGCTCACCCGATCGCTGTGGCGCTCGGCCTCACGAATGAGATGCGAATGTCCCGCATGAAACGGATAGAACTTTCCGAGCACGAGACCGTGTCCGCTCACGCCGCGACCACTCCCGCTGCCGCTCGTGCTTCCGCGCGCGCGACCTGTCGCCACGAGCGATAGCCGAAAATGCACAGTCCAATGAACAGCAGATAGAGGGCCGCGATCACCCATATGCCAGCGGCGATCGCCAACGCAACGAAGGCAATATCCACAGCGATCCAGACGAACCAGGTCTGAATCCATTTGCGATTGAGCATGTACTGCGCAACAAGGCTGGCGGCAGTGGTGCCAGCATCCGCAATCGCCAACTCCGAATTCGTGAAGGTGGTGAGCACCCAGATCAGCACCAGCGCCATGATGACACCGGTGCTGAAAAGAAATGGCCACGCCCTGCGCGGGGTTGACGCGATATACGTGCGGCTCTGCTCAACCTTGCGCGTCCAGCGCCACCATCCGTGTGCGCCCATCACCAGGTACACGACCTGCAGCCCCGCGGCAGCGTAGAGACCTGCGACGATAAAGACAAAGAAGAGCACGATGTTGTTCGCGATTCCGATGGGAAAATTCGCGACGTTGCGCAGCCCCGCGAGCAGCACGCACGCCGCACCGGTCGCGAAGCCGAGAACCTGCGGCCATTCGACGAGCAACCATTCCCACATGAGCGCGGCTAGAGTTCGACGTCAACGAGCACGGGCTCAGGTTGCAGCAGCAACCCGAATTCCGCGTGTACTCGAGCCTGGATAAAGCGGGCGAGCTCAGCAACCTCTTCTGCCGTGGCGCCGCCGCGGTTCGTGAGGGCGAGTGCATGCTTCGACGACACACCTGCGCGCGATCGCGGGAGGTGGAAACCCTTAGAGATGCCGGCATTCTCAATGAGCCACCCCGCGCTCACCTTCACCTCACTGCGCGCGCCCTTCGCGAGGGGCACGTAGCCGTCATATGCCTCAAGTGGAATTACAGTCACCGCGTCGAGGTCAGGAGTGACGGGCCAGCGCGGGCACTCGGGGGGAAGCTGGCGGGCGACGGCCTCTGACACGATCGCGTTTTGAAAGAAGGATCCCGCACTGCTGGTGTCGGGATCCTCCGGGTTCAGCAGCATGCCCTTCGTCGCGCGGATACGGAGGATCTCCTCCCGCACCCACGCCAGCGGCACCGGGTCATCAGAGGTGAGCCCCAGTGCACGGCGCAGTTGCTCGCCGTGCACGACCCGGCCCGCGTCGCCCACCTTCGCAAGGTCAAGAGTGACCGAAAGAATGACTGCTCTACGCAGCGGCACCCCACCGTAGTGGTGTTTGAACACCGACGTGCGAAATCCGAGTCCGAGTTCGGATGCCGGAACCGTCGAGACCTCGCCGGTGGACTCATCGATCAACTCGACTTCAACGAGCGTCTCCTGGATTTCCTGACCGTAGGCGCCGACGTTCTGCACGGGTGCGGCCCCGACAGTGCCGGGGATACCGCTCATCGCTTCGACACCGGCAAGGCCGTGCTGCACGGTGTAGTCGACGAAAGCGTCCCAGTCCTGACCAGCCTGCGCCTTCACGCGCACACGTCCAGCATGCGGCGAAGGCAGTTGTTCAACGCCTGTGGTGAGCACTCGGATAATTGTTCCGTTATACGGCTCGTCGCCGACAAACAGGTTGGATCCGCCGCCCAAGACGAACCAGTCTTCTCCTCGGGCCCATACCTCGCGCAGGGCATCGATGAGTTCCGGAGTCGTTGATGCGTCCAGCATCCGCTCTGGGGCGGCGCCCGTGCGCAGCGTGGTCAGCTGGGCAAGGGGAATGGGGGTGATCTCCGGCATATCTGGTGAGGCCTCTAGACGGCGACGCGCAGCTGCGCCTTGCCAAGAACAGTGGTGTCAGCGTGCTTCACCGTCAGATCAATACGCGCGGTAGTTTCATCAACCGCACCGACCTTAGCCAGCACGCTCAGCTCTGCACCGTGTTCTGGATCAACGACGACCGGGCGGGTGAAGCGCACCCCGTAATCGGTGACCTTCGACGAGTCTCCAAGCGCGGCAATAACGACAGAGGAGGCAATTCCCATGGTCAGCATCCCGTGCGCGAGCACGCCGGGAAGGCCGACGGATGCTGCCACATCATCGCGGTAGTGAATCGGGTTGAAATCTCCCGATGCGCCCGCATAGCGCACGAGAGATTCGCGCGTGAGGTGAACGGTGCGTTCAGCGATCACGTCTCCGACGGTGTAGCTCATGCGCCTGTCTCGCTCTCGTTGGCATCATCAGATCCGATCAGCAACACACTCGTTGCGGTGACGACGTGGTGGCCCGCTGCATCCGAGATCTCGGCATCGCTTGTGACCATCGCGTTGCCGGCCATCGTGCGGATGCCCGTGACCTTCAGCTGCGCCGTGAGTTCATCGCCCGCCACGATAGGACGGCTATATGCGAAACGCTGCTCCGCATGGATAGTTCGGGCCAGCACGATCCCGGAGTCGGGTTCGCTCAGCAGCTGCTGCAGCGTCAGGTCTTGGATGACCATTGCGAAAGTCGGCGGCGCCACAACGTCAGAATGGCCGAGCGCACGAGCCGCATCGACGTCGGTGTGGAGCGGGGCATCGGCGAAAACAGCGCGAGCGAATTCGCGCACCTTCTCGCGGCCGACAAGATACGGCTGCGTCGGCGGGAACTCCCGGCCGACAAGTTCGTTGTTCACGGGCATCCGTCGAGTCTACTGATCGGATGCTGCTCTTCAGCGCTTCTACTGATCGGATGCTGCGCTTCAGCGTTTGCGCCCGCGAATTGCTTTGCCCGTCATCTGGATCGCGATCACGATGAGATAGGCGACGAACAGCATGCTGCCGGTGAACGGGTCGATCAGGGTCGCAAGCCATGCGCCCAGCGCCGTTGTTGTGCACGCGGACAGCCCGATGATTCCGGCGGCGACCAGATCAACGTTGCGGTGGCGAAGGTTTCCGATGGTGCCGGAGATCGCCGTAGGAATCATCATCAGCAGGGATGTTCCCTTGGCTTCCAGGTCGCTTGTGCCGAATGCGAGCATGAGCACGGGCACAATGATTACGCCGCCGCCTACCCCGATGAGCCCGGCAATAACGCCAGTGAAGACGCCGACAAGCGCAAGCGCAGCGCCGTTGATCCAGCCCAGTTCGAACACCGCATCTCGGGCGGGGACGACGAGGAAAAGGCTGATGATCACAATGAGAAGGAAAGCCACGAACCCCCACCGCAGCGCGGTCTGTGAGATGCGTGGCAATAGCCGTGTGCCGATCTGGGCGCCGATCACGGCGCCGGCGGCGAGGATGAGCGCGGGGATCCAGGCGACTGAACCCGAAGCGGCATAAGAGATCACTCCGACGCTTGCGGTCGGCACGATCGCGGCAAGTGAAGTGCCGGCAGCGAGGCGCTGGTCAAACGGCAGCAGGAGAACGAGGAGCGGCACGATTACGGTGCCACCACCGACGCCGAACAGTCCCGAGAGCAGTCCTGCGGTCAGACCAATGATGACGAAAACGATGTACGCACGAGGGCCGCGGACTCTCGCCGCGGACTCCGACATCATTGACGCATCATCTTCCGCACGAGACAACCCTACTCCCGATGAAACCGAAGGCATGCAGCATCCGGAAACGACGAAACCCGCCGCCCCACAGGGCGACGGGTTTCATCAAATACAAAAGGTTACTTGCCAGCCTCAGCGAAACCAGCAGCCTCAGCGGCCTCAGCCGTACGGAACCAGACCTCAGCAACAGTCTGGTCGTACCACTGGCCATCGGGGCGGTGGAACTTCATCGAGTCCTTATTGCCCTTGATGTCGAAGCCCTCAGGTGCCGAACCATCTTCGTTCGGAGCGGCGGAGTCTGCACCGAAGTCGCCATCGACGACCGCAGCGGCGGCGGCGGCCTCAGCAGCTGCGCCCTCCTCCTGCGACTCAGCACCGGCGTCAGCAGCCTTGTCGGCCTTCTCAGCCTTCTCAGCCTTGTCGGCCTTCGGCGCGGCCTTGGCAGCGGTCTTCTTCTTGGGGGTGACGGGCTCGAGAACGAGCTCAATCACTGCCATCGGGGCGTTGTCGCCCTTACGGAAGCCGACCTTTGTGATGCGGGTGTAGCCACCCTCACGCTCGGCGACCAGCGGTGCGATCTCAGCGAACAGCGTGTGTACAACGCTCTTGTCGCCGATAACGCCCAGCACGCGACGACGCGCGTGCAGGTCTCCACGCTTAGCGAAGGTGATCAGTCGCTCAGCAACCGGACGCAGGCGCTTGGCCTTGGTCTCGGTCGTCTTGATCGACTTGTGGGTGAACAGCGCTGCGGCAAGGTTGGCAAGCAGCAGGCGCTCGTGGGCGGGTCCGCCTCCGAGGCGGGGTCCCTTGTTGGGCTTAGGCATATTGGTCTAACTCCTGGTCAGAAATTTCGGGGAAGGTCAGAAGGACTCGTCTTCGCCTGCGCTGTAGAAGTGGGCGCCGTCAAAACCGGGCACCGAATCCTTGAGCGACAGACCGAGCGAGATGAGCTTGTCGCGCACCTCGTCGACCGACTTCTGGCCGAAGTTGCGGATGTTCATGAGCTGCGTCTCCGAGAGCGCGACGAGCTCAGACACCGTGTTGATGCCCTCACGCTTGAGGCAGTTGTAGGAGCGAACCGACAGGTCGAGGTCCTCGATCGGCATCGACAGTTCGCTGGAGAGCACGGGCTCTACAGGTGCCGGACCGATCTCGATGCCTTCAGCCTCAACGTTCAGCTCGCGAGCCAGACCGAACAGCTCGGTCAGGGTCTTCGCGGCTGATGCGACGGCGTCGCGCGGGACGGTGTTGCTCTTCGTCTCGACATCAAGAATGAGCTTGTCGAAGTCAGTACGCTCACCGGCACGAGTTGCCTCGACGCGGTAGCTGACCTTGAGAACCGGCGAGTAGATCGAGTCGACAGGAACCTGTCCGGCCTCGGCGTACTCGTTGCGGTTCTGGGTCGCCGAAACGTAGCCACGGCCGCGCTCGACCGTAAGCTCAAGCTCGAACTTCGCGGTGTCGTTGAGCGTTGCGATAACGAGCTCGGGGTTGTGGACCTCGACACCGGCCGGAGCCGAAATGTCAGCGGCGGTCACTTCGCCTGAACCGGTCTTACGCAGGTACGCGGTGATCGGCTCGTCGCGCTCTGACGAGACAACAAGCTGCTTGATGTTGAGGATGATCTCAGTGACATCCTCTTTAACACCGGGGATGGTGCTGAACTCGTGCAGCACGCCATCGATGCGGATGCTGGTAACAGCAGCGCCGGGAATCGATGAAAGCAAGCTGCGACGCAACGCGTTACCGATGGTGTAGCCGAAACCAGGCTCGAGCGGCTCGATGATGAACCGGCTACGGTCCTCGGCGATCTTTTCCTCGGTCAGTGTGGGACGCTGTGCGATAAGCACTCTGTGTTCCTTTCGATCACATGCCCGCTATATGACATGTGGTGGGTGAGGTGTGGAGTTTTTTAGTCAGGGGTGCCCGTAATCGGGCATGTGAGGGATGCCGAAGCATCCCTCACATAAGCCGGATCAGACGCGGCGACGCTTCGGCGGACGGCAGCCGTTGTGTGCCTGCGGCGTAACGTCCTGGATCGAACCCACCTCGAGGCCAGCGGCCGTCAGCGAGCGGATCGCGGTCTCGCGGCCCGAGCCCGGACCCTTCACGAAGACGTCAACCTTCTTCACACCGTGCTCCTGAGCCTGGCGGGCAGCCGACTCGGCAGCCATACCAGCGGCGTACGGGGTCGACTTACGCGAGCCCTTGAAGCCCACTCCACCGGACGATGCCCAGCTGATGACAGCGCCGGACGGGTCGGTGATCGAAACGATCGTGTTGTTGAACGTCGACTTGATGTGGGCCTGGCCCAGCGCGATGTTCTTCTTCTCTTTGCGGCGCGGCTTGCGCGCGGCGGCCTTGGGTGCAGCCATGAAAGTATTCTCCTATTCCCTGGCCGCTGCTTAGCGGGCCTTCTTCTTGCCGGCGACGGTGCGCTTCGGGCCCTTGCGGGTGCGGGCGTTGGTCTTGGTGCGCTGACCACGAACCGGAAGGCCACGACGGTGGCGGATTCCCTCGTAGGAGCCGATCTCGACCTTGCGGCGGATGTCTGCTGCAACCTCGCGGCGCAGGTCACCCTCCACCTGGTAGTTGCCTTCGATGTAGTCGCGAAGGGCGATGAGCTGGTCGTCGCTCAGGTCCTTGACGCGGATGCTCTCGTCGATCTCAGTGGCCTTGAGGATCTCGACCGAGCGAGTACGGCCAACGCCGTAAATGTAGGTAAGGGCGATCACCACGCGCTTATCGCGCGGGATGTCAACGCCGGCAAGACGTGCCATGCGGTTCTCCTGGAAATGAGTAGAGGTATGGAGCAGAATTTGGACCCGGGCCTCTGTCCCGAGGTGTCAGCCGCTTGCGCGACGTCTTGATCCTGCCTGTGTGTTCAGTTGTGAATCAGATCTGGAAGATCAGCCCTGGCGCTGCTTGTGCCGGGCGTTGCTCTTGCAGATGACCATGACGCGGCCGTGGCGACGGATCACTTTGCAGTGATCGCAGATGCGCTTGACGCTGGGTGCAACCTTCATAATGTTTCCTTTTTCGCTGTCTTCGTGCTGCCTCGCCCCTGATTTTTCCAGGGCTTGACAACCGTTACTTCTCGACCGGTTAGCGGTAGCGGTAGACGATACGGCCGCGGGTGAGGTCGTAGGGGCTCAGCTCTACAACCACGCGGTCTTCTGGAATGATGCGGATGTAGTTCTGCCGCATCTTGCCCGAGATCGTTGCGAGGACCTTATGTCCGTTGCTGAGCTCAACGCGGAACATCGCGTTGGGCAGCGCTTCGGATATGACGCCCTCGATCTCGATGACACCGTCTTTCTTAGCCATAGCCTCGCTGACACTTCTGCAGACTGGTCGATCTGCGGTGGATGGATGATTGTGATGCCGCGCTGGACGGACACGCCGAAACTGGGCGCAAGGCACCAACGCTCCATCATATCCACCCGGACAACATCCGGCAACTTGAGACGGAGCTTAGCCCTTCAGCGTTGCCATCAGCTCGGTGATCTCAGGACCGGTGAACGCGTCTTCGACCCGGGTGCCGTCAATCTCGAGAGTCGGCGTGCCCTGAATCTCGTGCTGATCAGCCTGCGCCTCGGAGTAGTCCATGTAGGTGCCATCGGCAATGCACTCAGCTGCGGCGCCAGCGCCCGCTTCTTCCGCGAGGGCGGTGAGCTCTTCCGCGCTGAGGCCCGCGGAGTTCTCCGCCGGCTGGTTCTCAACGAGGGAGTTGAAGAACGTCAGCGCGGCGTCCGGGGCCTGCTCTGCTACGCAGTACATTGCCCCGGCGGAGAGTGAAGAATATTCCCCTGTCGTCGAGTACCGGTTCAGGATCGAGATCGGGTGGATGTTGAGTGTGATCTCATCGTTGGACGCGGCTTCTTGCAGCGTCTCGCCGTGCATGTCTTCGAACTGACTGCAGATCGGGCAGATGAAATCGACGAATACGTCAACTTCGGTGTCGCCCTCACCAAAGCTGATGGCGCCAGTCTCTTCATTAACGAGCGCGCTGCTCTCGGGCGCGGTGCTCGGGGTCGAGGCCTGGTTGTTCAGGACGACCACGAGGGCACCGAGTGCGACAAGCACCACAACAACCGCGATAGAAATTCCGACGGCAAACCAGTTGGTGTTGCTCTTGGCAGCAGCAGCCATTACTTTCCGATCTTTCGAGGCTCGCACTCCGCGAGTCCGGCTAAAGTCTGCGCGCAATCTAGCGCATATGTCGATCCATTCTGTCGCGCAAGTCTATGCGGCCGTTGTGAGTGCCCGCCAGCCCCGCCCTCGGCATCCGCCCGTGCCCTCGGCATCCGCCCCCGCCCCGCGCGCCCGGTCCCGCGCTACTCCCATCAGCGCCGCGAGTCACCATTTTCAGCAGTACTCACCATTTGCAGCACGAACCACTCCCCCGCAGGTGGTGTCTCACGTCGCAACTGCAGACTCGGAGCCGAGGACAGGGGGGCGACGCGGCGAGACACTATCAGCAGCGTGAGTCACCATACACAATCAGTGATGGCTGCGAGTTCTCCACCGACCGTGCGATCTGCACAGCGGATGTCTCATACGAAGCGCCAGTATTCGGACATGCCACTTCTTCTCGAGAACCGCGCCGCCACGCTGTCACCTCTTCCGCTCATCACCACCGAGGAGGCCCGCATGACGCGCGTCTCGCTGTCATCCTCGACCTGGCTACGTGTGCGCAAGGGCATTTACACCAACCGGGGTTCGTACGCCAGCGCAAAACCTTGGATCAGGTATCAAGTCCGTGTCCACGCTTTCGCGCGCCAGCATCCAGACGCGATTCTCTGCCTCGAGTCTGCAGCCGTCATCCATGGAATACCGCTGTTCGGCGAGACCCGCGACATCCATGTGTACTCCCCAGACCGCAAGCGTGCGCGCCGATTCGGAGATGTCGTCGTGCACACCGGCGTCGACCTTCGAACGCTGGTGCGCGTGAACGGCGTGCTGGCGACGAGCCTGCTCGATACCGCTGTCGACCTCAGCCGCGTACTGCCGGCGGCTCACGCACTGACTGTTGTGGATAGCGTGATCTCCCCGACCCAGGGGGGACCGCTGACGATTGACGAGCTGAATGACCACGCCACTTCGCAATGCAACCGCCGTGGTACCGCTCGGCTTCGATGGGTATTCGGACGGGCGGATGGACTTTCCGAGTCCCCGGGTGAAAGTGTCAGCCGGGCAGTGATCGGGTGGTGCGGATTCGAAGAGCCCGAGCTTCAGCACGAGTTTCATTACAGCGAGAAACCAGCTCGCTCGGATTTCTATTTCCCCTCAAACCGTGCGATCGGCGAGTCCGATGGATGGCAGAAGTACCTGCTGGAGGACCCAGGGAAGGCCGCGGAAGCGCTCGCCGATGAGAAGCGCCGCGAGGATCTACTGCGCAGCAAGGGGCATCCTTTCGCTCGCTGGGATCTCTCCGCCGCAACACGAGTGGACCCGCTGGCGGCGGCACTGACCAACATCGGCGTTCGTCGCATAGGGCCAGCACAGACCCAGATGCTCGATACCCTCAAGGACCGCTCCCGTCAGATGCCGTTCAAGCGCCGTCCGGCGCCGTGAGTTCCGCCGTCCAACGCGAAACATCACGTGGGAAGCAGCGTTTCATGCAGCAAATGCGGACTCGCGGCTGCAATCGCCGGCGGCGGCAGAAAGCAGGGCCGCAAGTCGGGGCTATGGGAGAGCGATGGAGGTGGGTGTCACCCCGAAGGGGGCAAGGCCAGCCGCGCCGCCGTCGGGGGATGTCAGGACCCAGATTCCGCCCGCGTGCAGCGCGACGCTGTGTTCCCAGTGCGAGCCATCCGTGCCATCAACGGTCGAAACCGTCCAGTCGTCATCTTCGATGTATGTCTCTTCGCCACCGGCAGTCACCATCGGCTCGATTGCAAGCACCAGCCCGGGCTTGATCTCGGGGCCAGGGTCAGGTGTGCGGTAATTGAACACACTCGGCGCTTCATGCATCTTGCGGCCGATGCCGTGTCCGACATACTCACGAAGGATGCCGTAGGGCTCCCCCGATACTTCGGAAACGCCCTGGGCCTCGATGTACTCCTGAATCGCGGTGCCGAGATCACCGATATGGGTAGCGGATGCCATCGCAGCGATACCCGCCCACATCGAGCCTTCCGTCACACGCGAGAGCTCTTCCCGCAGCGACACAATCTCGGGACGATCCGGGTCAGGCACGACAACGCTAATTGCGCTATCACCATTCCAGCCCTGGTATTGAGCGCCACAGTCAACCGACACGATGTCACCAGGTTGCAACACACGGTCGGTCGGGATCCCGTGCACGACCTCTTCGTTCACGGAAACGCAGACTGTGTGGTGGTAACCGCGCACCAGTTGGAAGTTCGACTCAGCCCCGCGACTGCGAATCGTACGATTCGCTTGGGTATCGAGCTCAAGCGTTGTGACTCCGGCCCGAATCAACGGACGAATCGCGTCAAGCGCCGCTGCGGTGATGAGACCTGGCTCAACCATCGCTTGCAACTGGGCCGGGGTCTTATAGATGGAACGACGAAACATCACGGCGTGTAATCAGATCAGTTCTCTACGCGCAGCCCGCGAACCGCGAGGGCTGCGAAGACACGCTCGGTGATCTCATCCAGCGAGCCAACTCCGTCGATCTTGTCGACGATGCCGCGCACACCATACATCCCGAGAATAGGTGCAGTCTCGTTCTCGTAAATGTCCAGGCGGTGCGCAATGGCCTCTGTCGTATCGTCCGCGCGTCCCTGCTCTTCAGCACGCAGGCGGAGGCGTTCGATGCTCTCATCACGCGGGACATCCAGCAAGATGACCGCGTCCAGTGCTTCTCCGCGCCCGGTGAGGAACTCGTCAAGATGACCGACCTGCACGGAGTTGCGCGGGTAGCCGTCGAGGAGGAAACCGTTCGCGGCATCATCCTGCGAGAGACGATCTCGAACGATCTCACTCGTCAGTTCATCCGGAACCAGATCGCCGCGAGCGGTGATCTCGCTGACCTGTGCGCCTAGAGGGGTGCCGCCCTTGATGTTCGCGCGGAAGATATCGCCCGTGGAAACGACCGGAATTCCGAAGGCTTCAGCGATGCGCACACCCTGCGTGCCCTTGCCAGAGCCCTGTGGGCCGACGATCAATAGTCGCGCGGATGCTGTCACCGGAGGAGCCCTTCGTAATGCCGTTGCTGGAGTTGTGCGTCGATCTGCTTCACCGTCTCAAGACCCACACCGACGATGATGAGGATCGACGCGCCGCCGAACGGGAAGTTCTGGTTGGCGCCGACAGTGGACAGAGCGATCAATGGGATGAGTGCTACCAGGCCCAAGTAGAGCGAGCCGGGGAACGTGATGCGAGTCAGCACGAAGTCGAGGTACTCCGCCGTCGGACGACCCGCACGGATGCCGGGGATAAACCCGCCGTACTTCTTCATGTTGTCAGCGACCTCAACAGGGTTGAAGGTGATCGCGACGTAGAAGTACGTGAAGCCGATGATCAGCAGGAAGTAGATCGCCATGTACAGCGGCTGATCTCCTGTGGTCAAGTTCTGCTGCACCCAGATCACCCAGGCTGGCGGCTCGGAGCCGTCTTGCGGGGTATTGAACTGCGAGATGAGCATTGGGATGTACAGCAACGACGAGGCGAAGATGATCGGGATCACACCCGCCATGTTCACCTTGATCGGAATATAGGTGTTCGTGCCGCCATAGGTACGGCGTCCCACCATGCGCTTGGCGTACTGCACAGGGACGCGTCTCTGGGACTGCTCAACGAACACGACGAGCCCAGTGACCACGATGCCCACGGCAAGGACGAGGAGGAAGATCTCGAAGCCGTTCGACTCCCAAATGGCCCACATGGCCGAGGGGAAGGTCGCAGCGATCGAGGTGAAGATCAACAGCGACATACCGTTACCGATGCCGCGCTCAGTAACGAGCTCCGCGAACCACATGATCAGGCCACAGCCAGCGGTCATCGAGATGATGATCAGCAGCTGTGCCCACCACACGTCATTGGTTAGCAGTTGTGAGCACTCGGGGATGTCCGTCGTGCCGAACAGCTGACCGCTGCGGGCCACAGTGACGAGCGTCGTCGACTGCAGCAGCGCAAGAGCGATAGTGAGGTAGCGCGTGTACTGCGTGAGCTTGGTCTGTCCGGCCTGGCCCTCTTTGTGGAGTGCCTCGAAGTGCGGGATAACCACGCGCAGCAACTGGGTGATGATCGTGGCCGTGATGTACGGCATGACCCCCAGCGCGAAAATCGACAGCTGGAGCAGCGCTCCGCCGGAGAAAAGGTTGACCAGGCTCAGCAGGCCTTCGGTACCGGCGTTGAGCCGCAGACACTCTTCCACGTTGGGAAAGTGCACAAACGGCGCGGGTACGTGCGAACCGAGACGGTAAATGGCGATGATCGCCAGGGTGAAACCGATCTTCCGACGCAGGTCGGGCGTGCGGAAGATCCGCGCGATAGCGCTAAACAAAGGCGTTCCTCCTGAGGGGTTGCCGCCCGACTTAAGACGGCTGAATGACCAGAGTAACCCAAAAAGAGGGGCCGGAGATTCTCCGACCCCTCTTTGAGAGAACTACTTTACGGATCCGCCGGCCGCCACGATCTTCTGCTCGGCAGAGCCCGAGACCTTGTCGACCGAGACGGTGAGCTTCACATCGATGTCGCCGTTTCCAAGAACCTTGACCTTCTCGTTCTTGCGAACTGCGCCCTTGGAGACGAGGTCACTCACGGTGACGTCACCACCCTTGGGGTAGAGCTCGGCGAGCTTCTCCAGGTTTACAACCTGGTACTCGACGCGGAACGGGTTCTTGAAGCCGCGAAGCTTCGGGGTGCGCATGTGCAGAGGCATCTGCCCACCCTCGAAACCGACGCGAACAGTGTTGCGTGCCCTGGTGCCCTTGGTACCACGACCTGCCGTCTTACCCTTAGAACCCTCGCCGCGACCCTTACGGGTCTTCGCGGTGTTGGCGCCGGGGGTCGGACGCAGGTGGTGAACCTTGAGCACTGCCGGACGTGCTTCGGAAGCCTCAGCCTTCGGAGCAGCCTTCTTCGCAGCCGGCTTCTTAGCAGCAGGCTTCTTCGCGGCGGTGTCAGCCTTAGCGTCGGACGCAGCGGCCTTGGCCGGTGCCTTCTTCGCAGCAGGCTTCTTCTCGGCAGCAGCCTTAGGGGCAGCAGCCTTCGTTGCGGGAGCCTTCTTAGCCGGGGCCTTCTTAGCCTCGGCCTCGACGGCCTCGTTCTTCTCAGCCATTAGTTGATCTCCTCAACCTTGACGAGGTGTGCGACGGTCTTGACGTAGCCGCGCGTCTGCGCGTCGTCGGGGCGGACGGTGCTGTCGCCGATCCGCTTCAGACCGAGGCTGCGCAGCGTGTCACGCTGGTTCTGCTTCTCGCTCACCTTGGACTTGATCTGTGTCACCTTCAGACGCTCAGCCATCAGGCACCTACCTTCGCAGCGGCTGCCGCAGCAGCCTTCGCCTCGTTACGGAGGATGATCGCGGGTGCGACAGCGTCGTACTCAAGGCCACGACGCGCAGCAACTGCACGGGGCTCCTCAAGGCTCTTCAATGCCGCAACGGTCGCGTGCACGATGTTGATCGTGTTCGACGAACCAAGCGACTTCGAAAGAACGTCGTGGATACCAGCGCACTCGAGTACGGCACGAACCGGCCCACCAGCGATAACACCGGTACCTGCAGCAGCCGGACGCAGCAGTACAACGCCAGCTGCAGCCTCGCCCTGAACCGGGTGGGGAACTGTGGTGCCGACGCGCGGCACGCGGAAGAAGTTGCGCTTGGCCTCTTCAACACCCTTGGAGATTGCCAGCGGCACCTCGCGGGCCTTGCCGTAACCGACGCCGACCAAACCGTTGCCGTCACCGACGACCACGAGGGCGGTGAAGCTGAAGCGACGTCCACCCTTCACGACCTTCGAGACGCGGTTGATGGTAACGACACGCTCGAGGAACTGGTTGTCCCCACGGTCACGAGAATTGCGGTCCCGTCCACCCTGGCCGCGGTCACGGCCGCCACGGCGACCATCGCGCTGCTCACGAGCAGGCTCGGTAGCCTCGGTGGTCGAGGCCGTTGCCTCAGTCTTCGCGGCAGCGGGTGCCTCTGAAGCGGCAGGAGCCGTTTCGGTCACTTCTTTCTCCTTGTTGTCACTCACAGTGCGAGCCCCCCTTCGCGGGCGCCGTCGGCGATGGCCGCGACGCGACCGGCGTAGCGGTTACCGCCACGGTCGAACACGACCTCGGAGACACCGGCAGCCTTGGCACGCTCAGCAACGATCTCGCCGACCTTGCGGGCCTTGGCGGTCTTGTCACCGTCGAACGAGCGCAGCTCGGTCTCGAGCGTAGATGCCGAAGCAACGGTGCGGCCCTTGCTGTCATCGACCAGCTGGACGAAGACGTGGCGAGCCGAACGGTTGACGACCAGACGCGGACGCGCCTCGGTGCCGACAACCTTCTTGCGAAGGCGGGCGTGACGACGCGCGCGGGCGTCGGACTTTGACTTTACAGCCATGGTTACTTACCAGCCTTTCCGGCCTTGCGACGCACGTTCTCGCCGGCGTAACGCACACCCTTGCCCTTATAAGGCTCAGGCTTGCGGATCTTGCGGATGTTGGCAGCTGCCTCACCGACGGCCTGCTTGTCAATCCCGCTGATGGTGAGCTTGTTGGTGCCCTCAACCGTGAACGTGATGCCAGCAGGCGGGTCGATCAGTACCGGGTGCGAGAAGCCAAGTGCGAACTCAATCGAGCTGCCCTTCTGCTGTACGCGGTAACCGGTACCAACGACCTCGAGACCCTTGGTGTAGCCCTGGGTCACGCCGATGATGTTGTTGTTGATGAGCGTGCGGGTCAGGCCGTGAAGCGACCGGGACTCGCGCTCGTCGTCGGGACGAGCAACAACCACCTGGTTGTCCTCGATCTCGACCTCGATGGGGCTGGCCACGTTCAGGGTGAGTTCACCCTTGGGGCCCTTCACCGCGACCGCACTGCCGTCAACCGAAACGGTGACGCCTGCAGGAATCTCGATGGGAAGTCGTCCAATACGCGACATTTCGAATTACCACACGTAGGCGAGAACTTCTCCGCCCACGCCCTTCTGCTCAGCCTGACGGTCAGTAAGAAGACCGGAGGAAGTGGACAGGATCGCCACACCAAGGCCACCAAGGACCGTGGGGAGTTCCGTCGAACGTGCGTACACACGAAGTCCCGGCTTCGATACGCGCTTGATGCCCGCAATCGAACGCTCCCGGTTGGGGCCGTACTTCAGCGTGAGGGTGAGGTTCTGTCCGACGCGAGCGTCAGTGACCTCCCAGCCGGAGATATAACCCTCCCGCTGGAGAATCGCGGCGATGTTCGTCTTGAGCTTGCTCGACGGCAGGGACACGGAGTCGTGGTGTGCCGAGTTCGCGTTGCGCAGACGGGTCAGCATGTCTGCGACCGGGTCTGTCATTGTCATATTTATATTCCTTTGTTCACGAGGTTTCGGCTGTCGTTACACGACAGACGACCTGCTATGAGATGCAATCTTCAATTGTAAGCGCACACGAGACCCCCGCCCGACGGGCGGGGGTCTACGCGTCACGCTTTTGCGTCTTCTGCCTGGAACGGGAAGCCGAGGTGGCGCAGCAGCGCACGGCCTTCAGCATCCGTCGAGGCCGTGGTCACGACAGTGATGTCGAAACCGCGAACGCGATCGATCTTGTCCTGGTCGATCTCGTGGAACACGCTCTGCTCCTGGAGACCGAAGGTGTAGTTACCGTGTCCGTCGAACTGCTTAGCCGACAGTCCGCGGAAGTCGCGGATGCGGGGCAGAGCGAGCGAGACCAGGCGGTCAATGAACTCCCACGCACGGTCACCGCGGAGGGTAACGTGCGCGCCGATGGCCTGGCCTTCGCGCAGCTTGAACTGCGCGATGGACTTACGTGCCTTCGTGACGATCGGCTTCTGGCCGGTGATCTTGGTGAGGTCAGCAACCGCACCATCGATCACCTTGCTGTCACGAGCCGCTTCACCGACACCGGTGTTGACGACAACCTTGACGAGACCGGGGATCTGCATCACGTTCTCGTAGCCGAACTCGTCCCGCATCTTCTGCTGGATTTCGGCCTTGTACTTCTGCTTCAGGCGCGGCTGGATCTTGCCAGCCGGCGCGGCAGTGTCGGTGCTCATCAGAGGTCCTTACCTGACTTCTTCGCGTAACGCACACGGACGGTGCGCTTGACGCCATCCTTCGTCTTCTCTTCGACCCGGTGGCCAACGCGAGTCGGCTTCTTGGTCTCAGGGTCAACAAGTGCGACGTTCGAGATGTGGATGGGAGCCTCGAGAGTCTCGATGCCACCCGTCTTCGTGCCACGCTGCGTCTGGCCGACACGCGTGTGCTTCGTGATGTAGTTCACACCTTCGACGATGACGCGGTTCTGCTCGGTCAGGATCTCGAGGACCTTGCCCTGCTTGCCGCGGTCTCCGCCACGCTCGGGCTTAGCGCCCGAGATGACCTGAACCAGATCACCCTTTTTGAGTTTCGCCATGATCAAATAACCTCCGGCGCGAGCGAGACGATCTTCATGAACTTCTTGTCACGAAGCTCGCGACCGACCGGCCCGAAGATACGGGTGCCGCGAGGCTCTCCGTCGGTCTTCAGGATGACGGCTGCGTTCTCGTCAAACTTGATGTAGGAGCCGTCTGGACGACGAACTTCCTTCTTGGTGCGGACGATGACCGCCTTGACGACGTCGCCCTTCTTGACGTTGCCGCCCGGGATCGCGTCCTTGACCGTAGCAACGATAGTGTCGCCCAGACCTGCGTAACGGCGGCGTGAGCCTCCGAGAACACGGATCGTGAGCAACTCCTTCGCGCCGGTGTTGTCGGCGACCTTGAGGCGGGATTCCTGCTGAATCACAATTACTCCTTAAGTAAGCCGGAGGCTTACTTGGCCTTCTCGACGATCTCGACCAGACGCCAGCGCTTGGTAGCGCTGAGCGGACGGGTCTCGCTGATGACTACGAGGTCGCCGATGCCCGCCGAGTTGGTCTCGTCGTGCACCTTGCGCTTCTCCGTACGGCGGATGACCTTGCCGTAGAGCGGGTGCTTCACGCGGTCTTCGACCTCGACGACGATGGTCTTGTCCATCTTGTCGCTGACGACGTAGCCACGCTGCGTCTTGCGGTATCCGCGAGCATCCGCGTCACGCACATCGTGCGAGACGGGAGCTTCGGCTTCCTTCTTGGTGGCCATTACTCAGCCTTCCCTTCAGCGTCAGCCGAGGCATCCTCGGACTTCTTCGCCTTCGACTTGGACGCCTTCTTGGCCGGGGCCGGGGCCGCAGCTGGCGTCGCACGGATGCCCAGCTCGCGCTCACGGATCACGGTGTAGAGGCGGGCGATGTCGCGCTTGACGGCGCGGATACGACCGTGGCTCTCCAGCTGGCCGGTGGCCGACTGGAAGCGGAGGTTGAACAGCTCCTCCTTGGCCTTACGCAGCTCCTCGACGAGGCGCTGGTCTTCGAACGTGTCGAGCTCGCTCGGTGCGAGCTCCTTGGTGCCGATCGCCATTACGCGTCGCCCTCCTCGCGCTTGATGATGCGTGCCTTGAGAGGCAGCTTGTGAATGGCTCGGGTCAGTGCTTCGCGAGCAAGTTCCTCGCTGACACCCGCGACCTCGAAAAGGACGCGGCCCGGCTTGACGTTGGCAACCCACCACTCGGGGGAACCCTTACCCGAACCCATGCGGGTTTCTGCGGGCTTCTTGGTAAGCGGACGGTCAGGGTAGATGTTGATCCACACCTTTCCGCCACGCTTGATGTGACGGGTCATCGCGATACGAGCGGACTCGATCTGACGGTTCGTCACGTATGCGGGCGTGAGCGCCTGAATACCGTAGTCACCGAAGGAAACCTTGGTGCCACCGGAGGCCTGACCGCTGCGACCGGGGTGGTGCTGCTTGCGGAATTTGACCTTACGCGGGATGAGCATTATGCCGACGCTCCTTCTGCAACAGGTGCCTCGTTGCGCGGGGCACGACGGCGGTCGCCGCCACGGTCGTCGCGACCGCGAGACTTCGGCGCGTTGGCCTGCTCACGAGCGAGTTCCTTAGCGGTGAGGTCGCCCTTGTAGATCCAGACCTTCACGCCGATGCGGCCGAAGGTGGTCTTTGCCTCGTAGAAGCCGTAGTCGATGTTCGCACGGAGGGTGTGCAGTGGCACACGACCTTCGCGGTAGAACTCCGAACGGCTCATCTCGGCGCCGCCAAGGCGGCCAGAGACCTGAATACGGATGCCCTTAGCACCAGCGCGCTGCGCGCCCTGGAGACCCTTGCGCATCGCACGACGGAACGCCACACGAGCAGAAAGCTGCTCGGCGATGCCCTGTGCGACGAGCTGTGCGTCAGCCTCGGGGTTCTTAACCTCGAGGATGTTCAGCTGGATCTGCTTGCCCGAGAGCTTCTCGAGGTCGCCGCGGATGCGCTCGGCCTCGGCGCCACGACGACCGATCACGATGCCCGGACGGGCAGTGTGAATGTCGACGCGCACGCGGTCACGGGTGCGCTCGATCTCGATGTTCGAGACACCGGCGCGGTCAAGCTGCGTCTTCAGCAGGTTACGGATCTTGATGTCCTCGGCCACGTAGTCTGCGTAACGCTGGCCCGGCTTAGTCGAGTCCGAGAACCAACGTGACACGTGGTCCGTGGTGATTCCGAGGCGGAAGCCGTACGGGTTTACCTTCTGTCCCATTACTTGCTCGCCTTCTTCTTGCTGTCGCTGTCGGCTGCGTCAGCAACCTCCGGCGTCGAGAGCACGACCGTGATGTGGCTCGTGCGCTTCTTGATCTGGAAAGCGCGACCCTGAGCGCGGGGACGGAAACGCTTGAGCGTCGTACCCTCGTCGACGTACGCGTTGGCCACGTACAGGTCTTTCTCGTCGAGGTACTCGCCGTCGCGATCTGCCTTTACCTGAGCGTTAGCCATAGCCGACGCGACAAGCTTGTAGATCGGCTCACTGGCGCTCTGCGCTGCGAACTTCAGGATTGCAAGGGCCTCTTCGGCCTGCTTTCCCTTGATGAGCGCAACGACACGACGAGCCTTCTGAGGGGTCACGCGGATGTGTCGCACGCGTGCGATGGACTCCACCATTTCTCTCTCCTCTATCGTCCCCGCGTTAGCGGCGACGGCCCTTTTTGTCGTCCTTCTCATGGCCGCGGAAGGTGCGGGTGGGCGCAAACTCGCCCAGCTTGTGGCCGACCATGGTCTCGGTAACAAACACGGGAATGTGCTTGCGACCGTCGTGGACCGCGATCGTGTGACCCAGCATGGCCGGGATGATCATGGACCGGCGTGACCAGGTCTTGATGACGTTCTTGGAACCAGCTTCGTTCTGCACGACAACCTTGCGAAGCAGGTGCTCGTCGACGAAGGGGCCCTTCTTGAGACTCCGTGGCATCTTCTCTACTCCTACTTACGCTTCTTCGACGCGGTGCGACGACGAACGATGTACTTGTCGCTTTCCTTGTTGGCGTGACGGGTACGACCCTCTGCCTGGCCCCAAGGGCTGACAGGGTGACGTCCACCGGAGGTCTTACCCTCACCACCACCGTGCGGGTGATCGACCGGGTTCATGGCGACACCGCGGACGGTCGGGCGGATGCCCTTCCAACGGTTACGGCCGGCCTTGCCCCAGTTGATGTTCGACTGCTCGGCGTTGCCGACCTCGCCGATCGTGGCGCGGCAGCGTGCGTCAACGTTGCGGATTTCACCCGACGGCAGACGAAGCTGCGCGTAGATGCCATCCTTGGCGACGAGACGAACGGATGCACCAGCAGAACGAGCCATCTTCGCACCGCCACCAGGACGGAGTTCGATCGCGTGGATCACCGTACCGGTAGGGATGTTCTTCAGAGGCAGGTTGTTGCCAGGCTTGATGTCAGCCGATGCGCCGTTCTCAACAACGTCGCCCTGGTTCAGCTTGTTCGGAGCGAGGATGTAACGCTTCTCGCCGTCGAAGTAGTGAAGCAGCGCAATGCGTGCGGTGCGGTTGGGGTCGTACTCGATGTGAGCGACCTTGGCGTTGACGCCGTCCTTGTCATTACGACGGAAGTCGATGACGCGGTACTGGCGCTTGTGTCCGCCACCGATGTGACGGGTCGTGATGCGGCCCTGGTTGTTGCGACCACCGGTCTTTGAAAGCGGGCGCAGCAGCGACTTCTCGGGCGTCGATCGTGTGATCTCGGCGAAGTCAGCCACTGACGAGCCACGGCGACCGGGGGTCGTGGGCTTGTACTTGCGAATAGCCATGATTGTCCTTTATCCCCCGGGTCAGCCGATTGCCGTGAAGATGTCGATGGTGCCCGACTTCAGGGTCACGATGGCGCGCTTGGTGTCCTTGCGCTTTCCCGTGCCGAAGCGGGTGCGACGAGCCTTGCCGACGCGGTTGATCGTATTGACTCCAGCAACCTTGACGCCGAAGACCTTCTCGATTGCGAGCTTGATCTCTGTCTTGGTCGCACGCGGGTCAACGAGGAAGGTGTACTTTCCTTCGTCGATCAGCGAGTAGCTCTTCTCAGAGACGACCGGCTTCAAGATGATGTCGCGGGGGTCCTTATTGAACGCCGACTGGAGGGCGCCGTTCTGCTCGGTCATGCCGAGACCTCCTCGGTTGCACCGATCTTCGAGGCAATGAAGCCCTCGAGAGCGGCCTTGGTGAAGACGATGTCGTCAGAGACGAGCACGTCGTAGGCGTTGAGCTGATCGAAGCTGAGCACGTGGAGGTTCGAAAGGTTCCGAATGCTCTTGACGGTCAGTTCGTCGTTGCGCTCGGTCACCACGAGGATGTGCTTCGAGGAGGCAACAGTCGCGAGGAACGCGGCCGCAGCCTTCGTCGAAGGTGTTCCTTCGATGCCGAACGATTCGATAGCGTGCAGACGCTCGCCGCGGAAGCGATCGCTGAGCGCGCCACGGAGGGCGGCAGCAATCATCTTCTTGGGTGTGCGCTGCGAGTAGTCACGCGGCTTCGGGCCGTGGACGATGCCACCGCCGGTCATGTGCGGCGCGCGGATGGAGCCCTGACGGGCGTTACCCGTGCCCTTCTGTTTGAAGGGCTTGCGGCCAGCACCGGAAACCTCGCCACGACGCTTGGTCGAGTGCGTGCCCTGGCGAGCCGCCGCGCGCTGCGCGACGACGACCTGGTGGATGAGTGGAATGTTCGTCTTGGCGTCGAAGATCGCGGCAGGCAGCTCGATGGAGCCAGCCTTCTTGCCATCGACCTTGAGGACGTCGAGCGCGAGAGTCAGGTCAGCCATGGACTAGGCCCCCTTCACAGCGTTGCGGACGTAGACGAGACGACCACGAGCACCGGGGACAGCGCCCTTGACGAGCAGCAGACCCTTCTCGGCGTCGATGCCGTGCACCGTCAGGTTGAGAACGGCCACGCGCTCGCCGCCCATACGGCCGGCCATGCGCATGCCCTTGAAGACGCGGCTCGGTGTCGACGATGCGCCGATGGAGCCGGGCTTGCGGTGGTTGCGGTGTGCACCGTGCGATGCGCCGACACCCTTGAAGTTGTGGCGCTTCATGACACCAGCGGTGCCCTTGCCCTTGCTGGTGCCGATGACGTCGACCAGCTGGCCAGCGTCGAACACGCCGTCAACGGTGAGCTCCTGGCCCAGCGAGTAGTCCGCAGCATCTGCAGTGCGGATCTCAGTGACGTGGCGACGCGGCGTAACGCCGGCAGCCTCGAAGTGAGCGGTGAGGGGCTTGTTGACCTTGCGCGGGTCGATCTGACCTGCCGCGATCTGGACAGCCTTGTAGCCATCCTTCTCGGGGGTACGGATCTGAGTGACCACGTTCGGTGCCAGCTCGATGACGGTGACGGGGACGAGCTTGCCGTCCGCGGACCACACCTGGGTCATGCCGAGCTTGGTGCCCAGCATTCCCTTCGAAATCTTTGAATTGATGTCAACCATGAGAGACCCCTTACAGCTTGATCTCGATGTTGACGTCAGCCGGAAGGTCGAGGCGCATCAGCGAATCAACGGCCTTAGGCGTCGGGTCCACGATGTCGATGAGGCGCTTGTGTGTGCGCATCTCGAAGTGCTCGCGGCTGTCCTTGTACTTGTGGGGCGACCGGATAACGCACACGACGTTCTTCTCGGTCGGAAGCGGCACGGGGCCGACAACCGTCGCGCCCGCACGGGTCACGGTGTCGACGATTTTACGCGCCGACGTGTCGATGACCTCATGATCATACGACTTCAGGCGAATGCGGATCTTTTGTCCCGCCATTGTCTGCTCATCTCTCTATAAAGCGTCGTACCAACCAGAGCCGGACGGATCTGGGGCATTGGACGCACTGCGCCACTATTCTTCTGTCAGCCCGCCACGCACGACAAAACGTCGTGATTAATTGACGGGGCTTGTTCTGCTACC
Source organism: Microbacterium sp. (assembly GCA_003524435.1). Classification (GTDB taxonomy): domain Bacteria; phylum Actinomycetota; class Actinomycetes; order Actinomycetales; family Microbacteriaceae; genus Microbacterium. The sequence goes on along the minus strand of DQHP01000163.1, from coordinate 6,482 downwards.
CGCGGCCTAGATCCCTGCGCTTTCGCGCCGTCTATGCACTGCCGTGGTAGTGATCCAGTGAGCGCATAGCGCACCACCGGAATGTGGAACTTATCTATTCTGCCATGCCTGATTTCACTTACGCAAACCCGGGCGTGTCGCGCCGCGCACTCAGACCTCTCCGGACGAAGAAAAGGGAGCTACGCACCCAAGTGCGCAGCCCCCTCTTGAAGCTTTAGCTACTCGTTGCCGACTGACTTGTCGACGTTGTCACGGACACCGTCGATCTGGTCTGCAGCACCAGGAGCGACCTTCTTAGCGAAGTCGGCGATGCCGTCAAGAACCTTGTCGCTGACATCTTCCGCCTGCTCGCTCTTGACGATCTCTTCGATTTTGTCCTTGTTCTGCTCGAATGCGTCTTTGCCCTTGTTGACCAGGTCATCGATTCCCATTGGGATCCCCTTCAGAACGTGAAGCGCCGACCAGATTCGGTCGACACGTCTTATTCTGCACGGAAGACCGACGCAGGGGAAGCCCGAACGCACGACAAAGGGGCCGAGCCCGAAGGCCCGACCCCTTTGCAGATAAGCAGATGCTTACTTGTTGATCTTTGTGACCGTACCAGCACCCACGGTGCGTCCACCCTCACGGATGGCGAAGCCGAGGCCGTCTTCCATAGCGATCGGCTGGATCAGCTCGACCGACATGTCGGTGGTGTCACCAGGCATAACCATTTCGGTGCCCTCAGGCAGCGAGATGACGCCGGTGACGTCGGTGGTGCGGAAGTAGAACTGCGGGCGGTAGTTCGTGTAGAACGGGTTGTGACGCCCACCCTCGTCCTTGGACAGGATGTACGCGGTGCCCTCGAAGTTCGTGTGAGGGGTAACCGAACCCGGCTGCACGACAACCTGGCCGCGCTCAACGTCTTCACGCTTGAGACCACGAAGCAGCAGACCACAGTTCTCGCCGGCCCATGCCTCGTCGAGCTGCTTGTGGAACATCTCGATACCAGTGACCGTGGTCTTCTGCGTCGGGCGGATGCCGACGATCTCGACCTCGGAGTTGATCTTGAGGGTTCCACGCTCGGCGCGACCGGTGACAACGGTTCCACGACCGGTGATCGTGAAGACGTCCTCAACGGGCATCAGGAACGGCTTGTCACGGTCACGCTCCGGGTCCGGAACGCTGTCGTCGACAGCCTGCATGAGCTCGAGGATCGCGTTGACCCACTTCTCTTCGCCCTCGAGCGCCTTCAGCGCCGAGACCTGAACGACGGGTGCATCCTCGTCGAAGCCCTGAGCTGCGAGCAGCTCGCGGACCTCGAGCTCAACGAGCTCAAGGATTTCTTCGTCGTCGACCATGTCGCTCTTGTTCAGTGCGACGAGCAGGTACGGAACGCCGACCTGCTTTGCGAGCAGGACGTGCTCGCGGGTCTGAGCCATCGGGCCGTCAGTAGCGGCAACCACGAGGATTGCGCCGTCCATCTGAGCAGCACCGGTGATCATGTTCTTGACGTAGTCGGCGTGGCCGGGAGCGTCAACGTGCGCGTAGTGGCGCTTGGGGGTCTCGTACTCGATGTGCGAGATGTTGATCGTGATACCACGCTGGCGCTCTTCCGGCGCCGAGTCGATGGTCGCGAAGTCACGCTGCACGTTGGTGTCAGACGGGTACTTGTCAGCAAGCACCTTGGAGATGGCTGCGGACAGCGTCGTCTTGCCGTGGTCAACGTGACCGATGGTTCCGATGTTGACGTGCGGCTTGGTCCGCTCGAACTTGGCCTTGGCCACTGGGTCCTCCTCAGGACGTTCGTGTAGAGATTGCCGGGCACTGGTTTGTGACCGGTTCGCTACGGGGTTTGATTCTCAGTTTAGTAGAGAGAGCTTTGTGAAGTTGTGTGTTGTCCGACCGGATGCTGCGCCCGGCCCTTCGACACGCTCAGGGAGCGGTCGCAGCATCCGATCGGGAAGGACTTACTCGCCCTTGGTTTTCTGAACGATCTCGTCCGCAACTGCGCGAGGAACCTCGGCGTAGCTGTCGAACTCCATCGAGTACACGGCACGACCCGACGTCTTCGAGCGCAGGTCACCAATGTAACCGAACATCTCTGACAGCGGAACGTGTGCGCGAACGATCTTGATGCCGGTGGAGTCTTCCATCGACTGGATCTGGCCACGACGCGAGTTCAGGTCGCCGATGACGTCACCCATGTACTCCTCAGGAGTACGCACCTCGACCGCCATCAGCGGCTCAAGGAGAACGGGGTTCGCCCGGCGGAGAGCTTCCTTCATGCCGATCGAGCCAGCGATCTTGAACGCCATTTCCGAAGAGTCGACGTCGTGCGCAGCACCATCAACAATGGTCGCCTTGACACCCACGATCGGGAAGCCGGCGAGCACGCCGACGTTCATCGCATCCTGGAAACCAGCATCGATCGAACCGATGTACTCACGCGGGATGCGACCACCAGTGACGGAGTTCACAAACTCGTAAGTCTTCTCAGCGTCCAGATCGAGGGGCTCGATGTTGAACTGGATCTTCGCGAACTGCCCCGATCCACCGGTCTGCTTCTTGTGCGTGTAGTCGTGCTTCTCGACGGCCTTCTTGATCGTCTCGCGGTATGCAACCTGCGGCTTACCCACGTTGGCCTCAACGTTGAACTCGCGCTTCATGCGGTCAACGAGGATATCCAGGTGCAGCTCGCCCATGCCCTTGATGGTCGTCTGACCAGTCTCGGGGTTGAGCTCGGTGCGGAACGTCGGGTCCTCTTCAGCGAGCTTCTGGATGGCAACACCCAGCTTCTCCTGGTCGGCCTTCGTCTTCGGCTCGATGGCAACCTCGATAACCGGATCCGGGAACGTCATCGACTCGAGGACGACCGGGGCTGCCGGGTCAGTGAGGGTGTCACCGGTGGTGGTGTCCTTCAGCCCGATGACGGCGTAGATGTTACCGGCGGTAACCGCGTCAACAGGGTTCTCTTTGTTGGCGTGCATCTGGAAGATCTTTCCGATGCGCTCCTTCTTACCCTTGGTCGAGTTGATGACCGCAGAGCCGGAGTCCAGGTGACCCGAGTACACGCGAATGTACGTCAGGCGACCGAAGAACGGGTGCACAGCAACCTTGAATGCAAGAGCAGAGAACGGGTCATCTGATCTCGGGTGACGCTCGATGATCGTGTCGTAGTCCTTCGGGTCGTGTGCCTCAATAGCACCGACATCGAGGGGGTTCGGCAGGTAGTCAACGACAGCATCAAGCATCGGCTGAACGCCACGGTTCTTGAACGCCGAGCCACACAGCACCGGGTAGATCTCGGAAGCGACAACCATCTTGCGGATGGCGCCCTTGATCTCAGCAACTGTGAGCTCTTCGCCACCGAAGAACTTCTCGAGCAGAGCGTCGTCGGTCTCGGCGACGGTCTCAAGGAGCAGCTGGCGGTACTCCGCTGCCTTCTCCTTGAGGTTCTCCGGGATCTCCTGCACTTCGTAGGAAGCGCCCATGGTCACGTCACCCTTGGAGTCACCCTCCCAGACGAGTGCACGCATCTCGACGAGGTCAATGACGCCAACGAATTCGCTTTCAGCACCGATGGGGAGCTGGATAACCAGGGGCTTCGCGCCCAGGCGGTTCACGATCGTGTCGACGGTGTAGTAGAAGTCCGCGCCGAGCTTGTCCATCTTGTTGACGAAGCAGATACGGGGGACGTTGTACTTGTCAGCCTGACGCCACACGGTCTCGGACTGGGGCTCAACGCCCTCCTTGCCGTCGAAGACAGCAACGGCACCGTCGAGGACGCGCAGCGAACGCTCTACCTCAACGGTGAAGTCAACGTGACCGGGGGTGTCAATGATGTTGATCTGGTTGTTGTTCCAGAAGCAGGTCACGGCGGCAGACGTGATCGTGATGCCGCGCTCTTTCTCCTGCTCCATCCAGTCGGTCGTCGCGCCACCATCGTGCGTCTCGCCCAGCTTGTGGTTGACGCCCGTGTAGAACAGGATGCGCTCGGTCGTCGTGGTCTTGCCAGCATCGATGTGCGCCATGATGCCGATGTTGCGGACCTTGCTCAGGTCGGTGAGCACGTCTTGTGCCACTGGAGTGTCCTTATCTTCGTGATGTCGCGGAGCGACGAGTTATGAGGTGCACGCTCAGGAGTGACAAGCACCCCTGAGCGTGCAGGGCTGTTACCAGCGGTAGTGGGCGAACGCGCGGTTCGACTCGGCCATCTTGTGAGTGTCCTCACGGCGCTTGACTGCAGCGCCCAGGCCGTTCGAGGCATCCAGAATTTCGTTCTGGAGACGCTCGGTCATCGTCTTCTCGCGGCGACCCTTGGCGTAGCTGACGAGCCAGCGCAGCGCGAGGGTGTTCGCACGGTGAGGCTTAACCTCAACCGGCACCTGGTAAGTCGAGCCACCAACACGGCGGCTACGAACCTCAAGCGTGGGGCGCACGTTGTCGAGCGCCTTCTTCAGCGTGGCGACAGCATCCTGGCTGTTCTTCGCCTCAACGCCGCGGAGGGCGCCGTAGACGATCGACTCTGCGAGCGACTTCTTGCCATCAACAAGGATCTTGTTGACGAGCGAGGTGACGATCGGAGCACCGTATACCGGATCGTTGACGACTGGGCGCTTCGGGGCGGGACCCTTACGAGGCATCTAACTCAACCCTTCTTTGCGCCGTAGCGGGAACGAGCCTGCTTACGGTTCTTGACTGCCTGGGTGTCCAGGGCGCCACGGACAATCTTGTAACGCACACCGGGGAGGTCCTTAACACGACCACCACGGACGAGCACGAGCGAGTGCTCCTGCAGGTTGTGGCCCTCGCCGGGGATGTAGGCGGTGACCTCGGTGCCGTTGCGGAGCTTCACACGAGCGACCTTGCGCATCGCCGAGTTCGGCTTCTTCGGCGTGGTGGTGTACACACGAGTGCAGACACCGGCCTGCTGGGGGTTCGACTTGAGCGCCGGCGCCTTGGTCTTAGTGACCTTGGGCGAGCGACCCTTGCGAACCAACTGCTGAATGGTTGGCACGTTCTCTCCTCATAATGCTGCACGGTGACAGCGTGATGGGTTTCACATCATGACCCACCGGCAGCGCGGAATCGCTCTGCTTTTGGTGTGATGGGTATGCCGTGGGAGCTGACCGGTATGGACCGGAGCCCAGTGCGCACGCCAAGACGTGCACACACCTGATCAAGTGTAATGCTGCGTAACGCGTCGGTCAAATGGTGTCAAATCTCACCGCAGGTCTCGCATCCGGGCAACGACAGTGTCGCTGTCTCCGGTACGCCGCTCATACGTCACGGCGATAATCAGCAGCACGGCCCCGATCACCGCGAGCGTGATCCACCACGGCATCGATTCTATGCCTCTGCCGATTTGCACGGCGAACACGAAGACATTCTCAATCGGCAGCACCAGCATTCCCAGAATGAACGGAGCAGCAAGTCTCTTTCCGGCGCCCGCCATGATCGCGGCGAGCGCAAGCACCATGACGAGAATCGCCCGCCAGGTGAGTGGATCGGTGAACGTCGCGACGATCGAGGCGCTCATCATCGTGACAATGCCGGGGGCCAAAAGTGCCCAGGACGAGCGGTACCCCTGCGGCCACGCATTCATTCCTCCCCCGCTCTCACTCGACCGAGCGGCCCGCAGCCCATGGATGCCAGCCAACAACAGGAACGCGCCCAGCGGGAGCGAGAACCATTCGACGCGAAGCTCACGCGGGCTCCACGCGACGATCGCGGTGACAAAAGAAAGAGCAAACAGGAGCCACACCGGAGGGAGCGTCGTGCGCTTTGACCGCACCGCGGCTACCAGCATCACCACGAGGAGCCCGATCATCAGCGTCCACATCAGCCAGATCGATCCCCAGTTGCGCTCAATCGCACTCCAAGATCCTGCCGCAAGCGCAAGCATCGCGGGGGCCGACAGCCATCGCGTGCGTCGCAGCGGCGACGTCGCCGGCGAGGAACGCCGGATGCCTCGAGCCACACACGTCAGGATGAGCGCAGCGACCGCGGACACCGCAAGGCACGCCAGGAACAACACAACCCCGTGGAGCGAGGTCGCAGAACGCATATGGACGCCTTGCACGGGCCCTGCGATCGCGGCAATACCCGCAGCAACCAGGGTCGGAGGCACCAGCATCCGAACTCGCGCAATGCGCAACTGGCGACCGAGCCGGCTGAACAAGGCGGCGACCCCGATCAGCACGATGCCCGCGGCGAGTAAGGCGAGCGCACGCCAGGGTATCCCTGAGGCAGTACGAGCCTCTGGCTCGACGAATGCGACCATCGCAAGACTGGGGATAACAGCGACACCGAGCCCAGCAGCGAAGAGAGCGCGGACTTCTACGCCGCGCGCAGTGAGAATCGTGGCGACCCCGACGGCAGCGAGCGCCGGAGGCAGCAGATACGCCTCCAGAAGGACGACGCCGTTCAGGGTCCAGACGCACCAGAGCGCACCGGTGAAGGCGGCGCCCGACACCCACCAGCCATAGCGGCGGCCGACG
>DQHP01000103.1 GCA_003524435.1 Microbacterium sp. | reverse complement strand
AGCCTCTTGCTGGGCGCGAGTCGGCGTCGCGCGTCCCTTGCCGGCGGCCGGCGTCTCGGCGGAGTCGTCGTTCGTCGATGGGGTGGAAGTGGCCACGGGGCTCCTCGAATAGAAATCAGGGTTCAGCCTTAAGATTACTCGCATGACTTCATTGCTGCCCAATGCAGACCCCGTCGTTGAATCCGCTGTGCGCGAAGCCGTGGCGATCGGTATCCCGTCAGCGCTGTCCGATCTCGGCGATCTCGTGAGGATTCCAGGCATGGCCTGGCCGTCATTTGATCAGACGCAACTAGAGCGCAGCGCCGAGAGAGTGGCCGGCCTTGCGAAGGACACCGGTGTTTTTGACGATGTCCGAGTGCTGAGAGCTGCGATTCCAGGGACAGACGAGTTCGGTCAGCCTGCAGTGCTCGCGACGCGGGCAGCACGAAATGGCAAGCCGACCATCCTGCTCTACGCCCACCACGACGTGCAGCCTCCAGGATCTGACGAGCTGTGGGAAACCCCTCCGTTCGAGCCCACTGTGCGAGACGGTCGGCTCTATGGCCGTGGCGCGGCAGACGATAAGGCCGGGATCATGGCGCACATCGCTTCGCTGCGCGCTGTGGCGGAGGTCCTCGGTGATGACCTCGAACTCGGCGTCTCAATGTTCATCGAGGGCGAAGAAGAATACGGTTCCCGCTCGTTCGCCCAGTTCCTCAGCGACAATGCCGATGCCCTCCGCGCCGACGCAATCGTCGTCGCGGATTCCGGAAACTGGGACTCAACAACACCAGGACTCACTGTCTCGCTGCGCGGGAATGCACGGTTCACGCTCAAGGTGCGCACACTTGATCACGCGTCGCACTCTGGGATGTTCGGGGGAGCGGTGCCGGACGCAATGATGGCAACCGTCAGGTTGCTCTCCACACTCTGGGACGATGACGGTGCAGTCGCCGTCGAGGGGTTGGCCCAGCGGGATGCTGCGACCCCCGAGTACTCCGAAGAGACGCTGCGTGAGGAGACAGGGCTTCTGCCGGGAGTGTCGCCCGTCGGGCGTGACAGCATCTTGAGCCGTATTTGGAATAAGCCGGCGGTCAGCATCATCGGTATTGACTCAACGAGCGTGGCTGCAGCATCCAATACCTTGCTGCCAGAAGCAACCGTCGTGATCAGTGCACGTGTCGCGCCGGGCCAGTCTGGTGAAGACGCCTATCAGGCGCTTGAGGAGCATCTGCGGGCGCATGCGCCATTTGGCGCCGAGCTGACCTTTTCTGATGTTGACCTCGGCGACGGTTTCCTCGTCGACACCAGTGGCTGGGCTGTCGCGCTTACGCGCCAGGCTATGGCAGATGGATATGGAGCAGATCCCGTCGACCTCGGTGTCGGCGGTTCTATTCCCTTCATTGCTGATTTGGTCAGGGAGTTCCCCGCGGCACAGATTCTCGTCACCGGGGTAGAAGACCCACACTCCCGTGCGCACAGCCCGAACGAGTCGTTGCACTTGGATACCTTCCGTCACGCTGTCGCGACTGAAGCGCTCATGCTGGCCCGAATGAACACGATCACGCTGTGATTTGCGTTCAGAACTCGTGAACAGCGCCCTTTCGCGTACCCGAAGGTAGAATCAGAACAACCGCCGCCTGCCCGCGCGGCCCGTCACGAGGAGCGACATGAGCGACACCACATTGACCACGGAAACTACGACCGCGCACGGAGTCAAGATCACTGCCGCGGCAGCCACGAAGGTGAAGAACCTTCTTGAGCAGGAGGGGCGCGATGACTTGCGTCTGCGCGTTGCTGTTCAGCCCGGAGGATGCTCGGGACTGATTTACCAGCTTTACTTCGACGAGCGCTTCCTCGACGGTGACGAAACCGTTGAATTCGAAGGCGTCGAGGTCATCGTCGACAACATGAGCGTGCCGTACCTTGACGGTGCATCCATCGACTTCAAAGACACGATTTCCGAGCAGGGGTTCACGATCGACAACCCGAACGCTGGCGGAAGCTGCGCCTGTGGAGACAGCTTCCACTGAGTCTTGCCGCTGCCGAACCTGCGTGGTTGGCGTGAATCAGGTGTGAGGTTGCCCTAGACTGGGTTGTGCCTTATCCGTCATCTTGAAAGGTGCATCGTGCCCTCGAAACGCCGCCTTCGTTGGGCCGCCATTCCGCTAGGAATTGCGGCAGTCGTGGCCCTGGCGGGATGTACTCCCACCCAGCTCCACGGATTCCTCCCAGGCTTTGTAGAAGACGGCACTGCCGCTACGAACCAGACCGAGCGAGTCGGAAGCCTCTGGGTTAACTCCTGGATCGTGTTGCTCATCGTCGGCCTCATCACCTGGGGCCTGATGGGATGGGCTGCTGTCGCCTACCGTCGCCGTAAAGGCCAGACTGGCCTGCCCGTGCAGATGCGGTACAACATGCCGATTGAGATCTTCTACACGGTTATTCCGCTGATCCTCGTCATGGCGATGTTCTTCTTCACTGCGCGTGATCAGGCAGACATCGAGACGCAGTGGGGCGATGACGCCGATGTCGAGATCACTGCGATCGGCAAGCAGTGGGCGTTCGACTTCATGTACGGCGGCGAAGCCGAAGACCAGTCGGATTCCGTCTGGACGATGGGCATTCAGGCTCAGCCAGACGCCGAGGGCAACGTCGACGTCGAAGAGCTTCCCACGCTGGTGCTCCCGGTTGACCAGAAGGTGCACATCAGCCTTCAGTCTCGTGACGTTATCCACTCGTTCTGGATCATCGACTTCCTTTATAAGAAAGACATGTACATCGGGAAGGACAATTCTTGGTCCTTCATCCCGACACGTGTTGGCGAGTACGCCGGCAAGTGCGCCGAGCTCTGCGGTGAGTATCACTCGATGATGCTCTTCAACGTCAAGGTTGTTGAGCAGGACGAGTACGACGCATATATCGAGTCGCTTCGCGACGAGGGCAACACGGGCGACATCAATGACGCTTACGACCGTCTCGGTAACTTCCCGGGAACCGGCGCCCAAACCGGGACTGACTCCGAGGAAGAGGGAGAGTAATCCTCATGTCGACCACAACTAATCCAGGCGACGCACAAGGCGCTCGACCCTCTGCTACTCCGGCACGTCAGGCGGCTTTGATGAGCTCCTCACGCACTGAGCAAAAGGGCAACATCGTCGTCAAGTGGATCACCTCCACTGACCACAAGACCATCGGGTACATGTATCTGATCGCCTCGGTGTTGTTCTTCCTCCTCGGCGGTGTGATGGCTCTCGTCATCCGCGCAGAGCTTTTCGCTCCCGGAATGCAGATCGTTCCTACCAAGGAGCAGTACAACCAGCTGTTCACCATGCACGGCACGATCATGCTGCTGGTGTTTGCAACGCCGCTGTTCGCTGGCTTCGCTAACGCGATTCTGCCGCTTCAGCTGGGCGCACCAGATGTGGCGTTCCCCCGTCTGAACGCATTCGCCTTCTGGCTGTTCACCTTCGGCTCGATCATGGCGATCGCAGGATTCCTCACACCCCAGGGTGCGGCCTCGTTCGGTTGGTTTGCCTATCAACCGCTTGCGAATGCCACGTTCTCGCCTGGTGCAGGTGGAAACCTGTGGATGCTGGGGCTGGGTATGTCCGGTTTCGGAACGATTCTTGGTGCCGTGAACTTCATCACCACGGTTATTACGATGCGCGCTCCGGGGCTGACAATGTGGCGCATGTCGATCTTCTCGTGGAACACGCTGATCACCAGCCTCCTGATCCTGATGGCATTCCCTGTGCTGGCCGCCGCGATCTTCGCTGCTGCTGCCGACCGTATCCTCGGTGCTCACGTCTACGACCCCGCCAATGGCGGTGTGTTGTTGTGGCAGCACTTGTTCTGGTTCTTCGGTCACCCAGAGGTGTACATCATTGCGTTGCCGTTCTTCGGTATCGTCTCGGAAATCTTCCCGGTGTTCAGTCGCAAGCCGATCTTCGGCTACAAAACCCTGATCTATGCGACGATCGCGATCGCCGCGCTGTCGGTCTCGGTGTGGGCTCACCACATGTATGTCACTGGCGGCGTGTTGCTACCGTTCTTCGCCCTGATGACAATGCTCATCGCTGTGCCGACAGGCGTGAAGATCTTCAACTGGATCGGAACGCTCTGGCGAGGATCGGTGACGTTCGAGACGCCGATGGTCTTCGCTTTGGGCTTCCTTGTATCGTTCGTCTTCGGTGGTCTGACCGGTGTCATCCTCGCGTCGCCGCCGCTGGACTTCCACATCAGCGACACGTACTTCGTCGTCGCCCACTTCCACTACGTGGTCTTCGGTACCGTGGTATTCGCGATGTTCGCCGGATTCTATTTCTGGTGGCCAAAGTGGACGGGCCGTATGCTCAACGAGCGTCTGGGCTACGTGCACTTCTGGATGCTGTTCATCGGCTTCCACATGACCTTCCTGATCCAGCACTGGCTGGGTGTTGATGGCATGGTGCGTCGCTACGCGGACTACTCGGCAGCGGACGGCTGGATGTGGGGTAACCAGGTTTCCACGATCGGTGCCATCATCCTTGGTGGATCCATGTTGCCGTTCTTCCTGAACGTGTGGATCACCGCACGCAAGGCGCCTCGTGTCATGGTCAATGACCCCTGGGGCTTCGGTGGCTCGCTCGAGTGGGCAACCAGTTGCCCGCCGCCGCGCCACAACTTCACATCGATCCCGCGCATCCGTAGTGAGCGTCCGGCATTCGATCTGAATCATCCCGAGGCTGCAGAGCATCCCGTCGCGGCACCTGAACCAGCACTCGCCGGTGCGAGCGGAGAGGCAAAGTAAGCCATGCGGTCCAATATTATTCTTTGGTGGATTCTCACCGCCTTCTTCGTGGTGGTCGCCGCGGCTTACACCGTGTGGCACATCCTTGAGTACCCCGAGCTTGTGGGCGCAGCGAAGGTGGAGTGGGTAGGAACCATCGCTCTGCTCTTCGGCGGCCTGATGAGCGCAATGATCGCGGTCTATCTAGACCGTACGCACAAGGCGCAGGGCGGGGAACTTCCCGAGGACATCTTGACCGCAGACATCGACGACGGTGACCCCGAGCTCGGTGAATTTAGCCCATGGTCGTGGTGGCCAATTGTGCTTGCCGGTGCAGCCGCAGTGTTCTTGGTCGGTTTGGCCGTGGGCCACTTCCTCCTGCCGATCGGCCTTGCGCTCTTCGTCATTGCGATTGTCGGCTGGGTATACGAGTACTACCGCGGATACTTCGCCCGCTAAACGAGTGGCTCGCTAAAGCAGTCGCCCGCTAAACAGTAACGTTGAAACGCCCCGGAGATTTTCTCCGGGGCGTTTCGTCTGTCGCCACGCCTTACTTACTCGCGGGTGCGGATGCGAGGAACCCCGGCGAGCGGATCGATGGGGCGACGGTGTACTCCGTCGTGGTCCTCAACGGGATAGCCTCCGCGAGCCCAGTATTCGAATCCACCAATCATCTCGCGGACGCTATATCCGAGTTTTGCGAACTCAAGTGCGCCCTTCACTCCTGCGTTGCATCCGGGGCTCCAGCAGTAAACGATGACGCTTGCATCCTGCGGGATCTCTTTGGGTGCGCGGGTCGCGATCTCGGAGTAATGCATGTGTACGGCACCTGCGACTCGTCCCTGCGCCCACGCCTCGTCGGAGCGGACGTCGATGACCACGATGTTCTCTCCGGCCTTCTGCGCCGCGTACACGTCACTGGCGTCGGTCTCGTGGGCAAGTCTTGCAGCGAAGAAGTCAGCAGGTTCGATCATGGCACCAGCTTATGCGGCCGTTGATACGGCAGGTTAGGCCTCTGCATCGATCACCGCGGCGATCGCTTCGATTTCGACCAACTGGTCGGGGTAACCCAGAACGGTCACGCCCAGTAGCGTGCTTGGTGCCCTGTGATCGCCAAAAGCCGACTCCACAACGTCCCACGCTGCTACCAGGTCAGAGCGCGCCGAAGAGGCCACCAAAACGCGGGTGCTGATAACGTCCTCGAGAGTGCAGCCCGCAGCATCCAGCGCACCCAACATCGTCTCGACGCAGCGTGCTGCCTGCGCCGCATAGTCGCCGGGATGCTCGATGAGACCGTCATCGTTGAGCGGGCAGGCCCCCGCGAGGAAGACGAGTCTGCTGGCTGCGGGGGCTGTCGCGGCGTATGCGTAAGGAGCATCAGCGAGTGTGGGCGCATCTACGAGCTGCACGATGGAAGACATCACGCCAGCATAGAACGAGGAAGGCCTCATCCAATAAATGGACGAGGCCTTCCTTAGCGGGGGAGCGAGATTACTCGCTATCTTCCGACTTCTTCTTGCGAGGCTTCTTGACGGGATCTGTCGCGATAACCGAACTCGGCGTGTTCGGCGTTTCGTCGACATGTGTTTCCACCTCGGGGTGCAACGGAGCATCCGCAGCACCTGCGCGTTCGTGGGCACCCTGAATCTCTTCAGCCTCGACCTCGGCGGTTTCCGCCGTGACATGGTGCTGGTGAGCGTCTGCCGCTGCCACCTCGGTCTGAGTAAGCGGCGCGAGACGGTCCTCAAAGAACCAGCGCGAGATCGAAGAACGCAGGTTCTCCGTCCAAGGGATACGGCCCTTGTCGTTCGGCCGCACCACGAGAGGCTCATAGTTGTCGATATCGATGAGCTTCCAACGGTCGTACTGGTCGACGGGCTGGTGCACTTCGATGAACTCTCCACCGGGGAGGCGGACGATGCGGCCCGACTCGTAACCGTGCAGAACGATCTCACGATCCTTGCGCTGCAGGGCGATGCAGATCCGCTTCGTCACGAAGTAGCCGATGATCGGACCAAGGAACAACAGAGCCTGGAGGGAATGGATCACGCCTTCCATCGTCAGCATGAAGTGCGTGGCAATGAGGTCGGACGAAGCCGCCGCCCACATCACCGCGTAGAAGATCACGCCCGCAACACCGATCGCCGTGCGCGTCGCGGCGTTGCGCGGGCGCTGAGCGAGGTGGTGCTCACGCTTGTCACCGGTAACCCATGCCTCAAGGAACGGATAGATCGCGACAGCGACGATGAACAGACCCAGGACGGCGACCGGGATCAGGATGCCGAGCGAGAGTGTCCGATCGAGGAACACGATGTCCAGGTGCGGAGGGGCTAGACGCAGTGCGCCGTCGGCAAACCCGATGTACCAGTCAGGCTGTGTACCTGCAGAAATCGGAGACGGGTCGTAGGGGCCGTACTCCCAGAACGGAAGGATCTGGAAGAACGATGCGATCAGCACGATCGTGCCGAAGACGAGGAAGAGGTAACCGCCCATCTTCGTCATGTAGATCGGCATCATCGGGTAGCCCACGACGTTGTCGTTCGTGCGGCCGGGGCCGGCGAACTGCGTGTGCTTGTTGATGATCATGAGCATGAGGTGCACGACGATCAGTGCGATGACGAGCATCGGCAGCAGAAGGATGTGCAGAGAATAAAGGCGGCCGACGATGTCGGTACCAGGGAACTCTCCACCGAAGATCAGGAACGAGGTCCAGGTGCCGATAAGGGGGATGCCCTTGATCATGCCGTCAATGATGCGCAGACCGTTACCCGAGAGCAGGTCATCCGGAAGCGAGTAGCCGGTGAAGCCTTCGGCCAGAGCCAGGATGAAGAGCACGAAGCCGATCACCCAGTTCAGCTCACGCGGCTTGCGGAATGCACCAGTGAAGAACACACGCAACATGTGGATGCCGATACCGGCGATGAACACAAGAGCGGCCCAGTGGTGGATCTGGCGGACCAGGAGACCACCGCGCACATCGAAGGAGATGCGCAGAGCGGATTCGAAGGCGGCCGACATCTCAAGGCCGCGCATCGGGGCGTAGGCACCGGTGTAGTGCGTCTCGACCATCGAGGCATCGAAGAAGAAGGTCAGGAACGACCCCGAGATGAATACGACGACGAAGCTCCACAGAGCGATCTCGCCCAGCATGAACGACCAGTGGTCAGGGAAGATCTTTCGTCCGAGCTCCTTGACGAAGCCGGAGATGCTGGTGCGCTCATCGATGTAGTTTGATGCTCCGCCGATGAAGCGTCCGCCCAGCGGTGCCTTGGTGTCTTTGTTGTCCTCTTTAGACAGCGTTGAGGTGCTCAATGGCGCTCCCAGAAGCTCGGGCCGACAGGCTCGTTGAAGCCGTCGCGTGCGACGAGGTATCCCTCATCGTCAACAGTGATGGGCAACTGCGGCAGTGGACGCGCGGCCGGGCCGAAGATGACCTTGGCCTGGTCGGTGACGTCGAACTGCGACTGGTGGCACGGGCACAGAAGATGGTGTGTCTGCTGCTCGTACAAAGCCACCGGGCACCCTACGTGGGTACAGACCTTTGAGTACGCGACGATGCCGTCGTAAGACCAGTCTTTACGTTCTTCGGTCTCGATGAGCTGTTCTGGGCGAAGGCGCATCATCAGCACGATCGCCTTTGCCTTCTCTTCGAGGTAACCGTCGGAGTGAGACAGCGTGCTGAGGTTCTCTGGGATCACGTGGAACGCAGAGCCCAGTGTGACGTCTGCGGCGCGAATCGGGGTGCCATCGGGGTCGCGCACGAGTCGCTGGCCCGTTTCCCACATCGTCTGCTGCAGAAGCGCGACAGGGTCACCAGCGATGGGGTTTCCACCGGCGTTGTTGTGCGGGGCAAGGCCGCGGAACAACGTGACACCGGGGATGATCGATGCGACCAAGGCAGCAAGCAGGGAGTTGCGGATCATGGTGCGTCGGCCAAAGCCCGACTCTTCGTTCGCGTCGGCGAAGGCCTCGATGGCCGCGTCGCGCGTCGAATCCGTGCCCCGGGTGGGGTGACGCATCTCAATGTGTTCCTTATCGGACATGAGTGCCTTGGACCAGTGAATAGCGCCGATTCCGAGGCACAGCAACGCGAAGGCGATGCCGATTCCGATGAAGAGGTTGTTATACCGAATCGAGAGTAGCGACTCGTCCTCGATAGGGAACAGCATGTATGCCGCAACCGCCCAGATGCTGCCAGCGAGCGACAGATAGAAAAGCGTGTAAACCGTGCGGGCTGCGCGCTTCTCAGCCTTTGGATCCTTATCGGTCATCCGCTCGCGATGCGGCGGAAGACCGGGATTCTGCACGGGATCGCTGACTGCGACACCCAGCCCCGGAGAGGGCTGGTAGGCCCTTTCAAGAGCCTGCGAGTCGTCGTCGTGTGCCATGGTGCTCCTCGTACGTTCCTCTTCGATGAAATTCGTCAGTTGGACTTCGCCGTGATCCACACGGAGATGGCGACAAGCGCGCCGATGCCGAAGATCCAGATGAACAGACCTTCAGATACTGGGCCCAAAGAGCCGAGTGTGAAACCACCAACTGATACTGCCTCCTGCTGGTACAGCAGAGCGGAGATGATGTCGCGCTTGTCTTCGTCTGACAAGTTCATGTCGCCGAAGACAGGCATGTTCTGGGGGCCAGTGACCATTGCTGCATAAATGTGCAGCGCGCTGGTGTTGGAAAGCCCGGGCGCGTACTTGCCCTCCGTGAGTGCTCCACCGGCGGCAGCAACGTTGTGGCACATTGCACAGTTGACGCGGAACAGTTCGGCGCCGTGTGCAACGTCACCTTCGCCATCGAGGGTCTTGTCCGAGGGGTACGTCGGGCCGGGGGCCACAGACTGCACGAACGATGCCATCGCGTCGATCTGCGGCTCAGTGAACTGCGGCTCCTTCTGGGGAGCCTGCGGTCCCTGCATCTGCAGAGGCATGCGACCTGTCGCGAGCTGGAATTCCACTGATAGCTCACCGACACCGTAGAGGCTCGGGCCATTCGCCGTGCCCTGAAGGTCCATGCCGTGACAGGTTGCACAGTTCGCCTGGAAAAGCTTCTCGCCGTCATCGACAGTGAGCTGGGTGCTCGCCGCCGTCGGCGTTTCAGTAGCGGCGATTGCCGCTGTTGCACCGGCGTAGATACCGCCGGTAATGAGGAGTCCCGCTCCGATCAGTGCCGCAGCAGCCAGGGGGCTACGGCGTCCGTTCGAGCGACGCTTCTTCTCTCGTGCCATTTCGCAGCTCAGCTCCGCTCTTATTTCAGGAAGTAGATGATGAAGAACAGCACGATCCAGACGACGTCTACGAAGTGCCAGTAGTAGGACACGACGATCGAGGTGGTCGCCTCTTTGTGCCCGAAGTTCTTGACCGCGTATGCGCGGCCGATGACGAGCAAGAACGCGATGAGTCCACCGGTGACGTGAATAGCGTGGAAGCCGGTGGTGATGTAGAACGCCGAAGCATAGGCATCCGCCTGGATGGGCAGGCCCTCAGCGACAAGTTGGGCGTACTCCCAGACCTGGCCGGAGACGAAGATCGCGCCCAGCGCGAATGTGACCCAGAACCACTCGACCATTCCCCAGCCAAAGAGGCGGCGCCGGCCTGCGCCGTTGAGTTCGCCCTTCTTGATGCGGTAGGGCTGCATGTCTTCAGCCGCAAACACGCCCATCTGGCAGGTCACGGAAGAGAACACAAGGATGGCGGTGTTGATCGCGGCAAAGGTAACGTTCAGCAGCTCGGTGCGGTCGCCCCACAGTTCGGGGGACGTGCTCCGGAGGGTGAAGTAAATCGCGAACAAACCCGCGAAGAACATCACCTCGCTGCCGAGCCACACAATGGTGCCGACAGCTACCGGGTTCGGGCGCTTGATCGTTCTTGCCGCCGGGGCATAGGTCGCTGAGGTGGTCACTCCTCCATTATGGCCGATACGCGGCGGTGATTCTTGCATCCTGGCCCCCTGATTCGCAGTTCCTTGACTTAGGGCACCCTAAGAGAAGCCTGCGAATCCTCGGTGAATTCAAGGAAAAACAAGGATGCACTGTCTGGGGCGCGTGCGCAAGGAATTTCTTTCCGCCGATAAGATCACTGGCATGGCTGATTCTCTGACATGGCCCGATGTCCTCACTACGTTGCTGGAACGGCGTGATCTGAGTGTGTGGGAGTCCACATGGGCGATGCGTCAGGTGATGCAGGGGAGCGTATCTGAGGCGAAGCTCGCTGGTTTTTTGATCGCTCTTCGAGCCAAAGGCGAGACGATCGATGAGATCGTCGGATTCCGCGATGCGATTTTGGAGGCGGCTGTTCCGTTGCCAGTGTCGCCGAATGTGCTCGACATCGTTGGCACCGGCGGTGATCGCGTTGGGACAGTTAATGTCTCTACGACCGCAGCCGTCATCATCGGTGCGACGGGGATCCCTGTCGTCAAGCATGGAAACCGCGCCGCGAGTTCTGCATCCGGTTCTTCTGACGTTCTCGGTGCGCTGGGCCTGGAGCTCTCGCTCTCACCCGACCACGTTGCTGAGGTGCTGCATCGCACAGGCATCACGTTTGCGTGGGCGGCTGCGTTTCACCCTGGCTTCAAACACGCGGGTGGAGCGCGCAGCGAATTGGGCGTCCCGACGGTATTCAACATGCTCGGACCGCTTTGCAACCCCGCGCGAGCAGAAGCGAACGCGGTCGGTGTCGCACAGATCGAGCGCGTGCCGCTCATCACAGGTGTTTTCCGAACTCGAGGCGCGACCGCACTGGTGTTCCGCGGAGACGATGGGCTCGATGAGTTGACCACGACTGGTCACAGCCGTATTTGGGAAGTCACGCGCGGTGATATCCACGAGCACGACCTCGACCCGCGCGACCTCGGAATCCCGGTCGCTGACCTCGTCGATTTATTGGGTGGCTCTCCAGAGCACAATGCCGGAGTGCTGCGTGACACTTTGACGGGCAAGCGCGGACCGGTGCGAGACATCGTGTTGTTGAATGCGGCTGCCGGCATGGTTGCTTTCGAGCTTTCCCAGGATGCGACTCAGGTGCAGCGGCCGATTCTGGATCGCTTGCGTGACGGTTACGAGCGTGCGGAGGCAGCGGTTGACGATGGCAGCGCCGCGGCCAAGCTGGATGCGTGGGTTGCCGCGACTCGGGAACTTGCATCGGCCTGAGCCATGATTGACCCCGCCGACGCGCTGCGTGAGATCGCGACGTTGCTCGAGCGTGAAAGAGCCTCGCGCTACCGGGCTAAGGCATTCCGGCAGGCCGCTGAGACGTGGGAGAAGCTGCCGGCGGACGTTCGCAGTGATCCGACCCGACTTCGCGCGGCAAAAGGTATTGGTGACTCGACGTTTGCCGTGATTCGGCAGGCGCAGGTTGGTGAGACTCCGGACTATCTCGTCGAGTTGCGCGGTGAGGTTGAGCCCGAGAGAACGTCGCTTTTGCGTGCGAAACTGCGTGGTGACCTGCATGCGCATACTGAGTGGTCAGACGGCACTACGTCGATAGCCACGATGGCGGATGCAGCGCGAAAGCTCGGACACGAGTATCTAGCGATCACCGACCATTCGCCACGGCTTCGCGTGGCTCGTGGCTTGTCGGCTGAACGCCTGCGCGAGCAGATTCCGTTGGTGCGCGCGGAATCTACAGATGGTTTTCTGATGCTGGCTGGCATCGAGGTGGACATCCTCGACGACGGTGCTCTCGATCAGGATGTTGAGCTGCTCGGAAGACTGGACATCGTCGTGGCATCGGTGCATTCCAAGCTCCGCATGGAATCGAGGCCGATGACGAAGCGAATGATCGCTGCGGTCTCGAGCGGGCACGTGAATGTGCTCGGACACTGCACGGGACAGCTGGTGCAGGGCGAGCGGGGGACGCGCGCTCAGTCGCAGTTCGACGCGCATGCTGTTTTTGACGCGTGCGCGGAACATGCCGTGGCGGTCGAGATCAACTCACGCCCAGAGCGGCAGGATCCGCCGGACGAGTTGATCGCCATCGCGCTTGACGCAGGGTGTCTGTTTTCGCTCGACTCTGATGCCCATGCTCCCGGGCAACTGTCACTGCTTGACTACGGAGCTGAACGTGCGGAGAAAGCAGGAGTGCCGGCCGAGCGGATTGTGACGACCTGGGGAGCGGAGCGACTGCTGGCGTGGGCCGAGTGAGCCGGCCAATCGCGGCTATCGTGCGAGAGCGGCGATGGCTCTGTCCATAGAGCCGCCGAGGTTCCAGCTCTCAGCGAGTGCAGTGGCAGCATCGACTTCAGTGGGATCGAGTGCGCGGATGGCATCGGTGGGCGGGACAACGTCCAGCGACTTGGATACTTCTACGACGGTCGGGGCCACGTCGAGGTAGTCCGATGCAGTGATGATCTTGCCGCACACCCCTGCGCTCATGCCTTCGCCCGCGACTGCGGCAGCGCGGATGCCGGCAAGGTCGCCGTGCGCCTGAAGAAGCGTGGCTGCGGTCTTGTCTCCGACGCCGGGAACTCCGGGCAATCCGTCGGAGGCATCACCGCGCAGAGTGGCAAAATCGGCGTACTGCGAGGGCAATACGCCGTACTTTTTCACCACGGTTTCGTCGGTCACCGTTTCGAGGTTGCTCATGCCCTTTGCCGTGTAGATGATGCGGATGCTGCGTGAATCATCAACCAGTTGGAAGAGATCACGGTCGCCGGTGACGACATCGACCGGCATTGTGGCGAGCGTCGCGAGTGTGCCGATGACGTCATCGGCTTCGTGTGCCGTGACACCGATGATCGGGATGCGGAGGGCTGCGAGTGCCTCGCGGATAACGGGGAGTTGCTCCTCGAGTGGATCAGGCACCTCTTCGACATCAGGACCAGTCGCTATGACTTCGACGACGCGATGAGCTTTGTAACTGGGGATGAGATCGACACGCCACTGCGGACGCCAATCGTCGTCCCAGCACGCCACGATGTGTGTGGGCTCGTAGAGCTTTACGAGCTTCGCGATGATGTCGAGCAGGCCGCGAACGGCGTTGACCGATGTGCCGTTCGGCGCCTTCACCTTGTCGGGCACTCCGTAGAACGCGCGGAAGTAGAGGGACGCAGTATCTAGCAGCATCAGCTTGTCGCTCATGGAATCAGCATGGCACAGGGCTCTGACGTCTCGGGATCAGCAGCCGGGGGAGCTAGGTGCCTGCTCGCAAGTGTGCGCGACCAGTGCGGTGTGGGCTTCGAAGATGCGGATGTCTTGAGCGGGTCCGACAGCGGTCACTTCACCGGCGATGGGGAACCATCCGACGCCGAAATCAACTTCTGCGGTATAGCGCACGTTGACATTCGCCGCGTAGTTGCCTCGTTCGGGGTAGGTGTGGCTGGTGGGTGTCGGGGTGAACTGCGCCTGATTGAGATCGACCCAGGATTCACCACCGGAAGTTGTGGTCGCTGACGTGCCGTCACCGAAAGTGAAGTCGAAAGCTGAGGGAGTGAAGCGCACTGTCACCGGGAAGCCGAAGAGCTCGCCATCGACAGTGTGGGTAGATGCTGTCGCCACAAAGTTTGTGGGAAGCCCCGCGACGCCGACGTTCTCTGGCTCTCCGGCGAGTACAGCGCCCTTCGGCGTGAATCGTGCCACGTCAGTGATGGTGATGGGAGGAATCTCGACCGGATCTTCGTCTTCGGGGGCGTCTTCATCGACCTTGAGATAACAGCTGCGGCCGTCGTCCCACTCGGCGACGCACTTTTCGAAGTCGAGATCGCGCACCTTGGGCGGAGGGGTTCTTGGCCAGGCATTGCCGATCGGGTGATCGACGACTCGCCGGCCGCCGCCGGGGAGGCTTCCGTCGATGACGACAGTGTCGTCGTCAGTCCCGGTAATCAGGTCGCCGCTTCCAATACCGTCGCCGCTGGTCGAGGTTGAGACGAGCACGGCACAGACCAGGCTGAGTGTCAGGATGAAGCGCACGACTCGTCCTCGATCTTTCTAGCTGAGTCGATCATTAGCTGGTGACTGGAATCCATGATGAACGTGACTTCGAGTGCATAAACATCCGGGCGTTCTGGGTTGACTTGTGAAACGCCAGTAGAGTCCGTAACTTCGACGGCGCTAACATCGATGCAGAGGTCGGCAACGACCGATTCGAAGGGAAACGCTGAAGATTTTCCGCTGAAACTAATGACCTCGGTGTCGCCCGTGACGATGTAACGTTCTGCATGCATTTTCGAGTAAGTTTCACGGTCTGACGCCTCGAAGCTGCCACTGGAAAGAGCGTAGAGCCGCTCGAACGTCGCCGGATCAGATACGTCGATTTCATTGAGTGCAACGGTAAACGCCCGATAAGTCTCTTCGGCCGCAGCGAATGCTTCTGCTTCGCTCGCGAAAGCAGCAGTCGGCGTTGGGTCGGGCTCCGGCGCGGGTGTGCAGGCGCTCAGCACCGTGGCTGCGAGTGCCAGTGGTGCTAGCATCCTGAATCGGCTCGTCTTGGGTCGGGGGAGAGTCACCCGTTCACGGTAACGCGAAGCCGATATTTCCCGTCAGAGTTATCCACAGTCATATAAGGCGGGTTTCTCTGATATTCTGAAGTGTCACTTGTGGCACGCATGCGTGTGCCCGAGTGTCATCCAAATCAAATCCATTTGCTTCCGGAAGTTTTCTCGTGCTTGCACGAGGCTGGAGGCCCGAGTTTTCACCCACAAGGACAACCCACTACATGACTACCGCAACGACCGCCCCGGCCACCAAGCAGGTCGCCATCAACGACATCGGATCTGCTGAGGACTTCCTGGCCGCGGTCGAGAAGACTCTGAAGTTCTTCAACGACGGCGACATCATCGAAGGCACGATCGTCAAGATCGACCGCGATGAGGTTCTCCTCGACGTCGGATACAAGACCGAGGGTGTCATTCCCTCCCGCGAACTTTCCATCAAGCACGACGTTGATCCCAATGAGGTCGTCAAGGTCGGCGACGAGGTTGAGGCTCTTGTTCTCCAGAAGGAGGACAAAGAAGGCCGCCTGATCCTGTCCAAGAAGCGTGCACAGTACGAGCGCGCTTGGGGCGACGTCGAGAAGATCAAGGAAGACGACGGCGTCGTCACCGGTACGGTCATCGAGGTCGTCAAGGGTGGACTCATCGTCGACATCGGCCTCCGTGGCTTCCTGCCGGCATCGCTCATCGAGCTGCGCCGCGTCCGCGACCTGACCCCGTACCTGGGCCAGGAGATCGAGGCGAAGATCCTCGAGCTCGACAAGAACCGCAACAACGTGGTTCTCTCGCGCCGCGCTCTGCTCGAGCAGACGCAGTCCGAGTCGCGCTCGAACTTCCTCAACAACCTCCACAAGGGCCAGGTCCGCAAGGGCCAGGTCTCGTCGATCGTCAACTTCGGTGCGTTCGTCGACCTGGGCGGCGTTGACGGCCTCGTGCACGTCTCCGAGCTGTCATGGAAGCACATCGAGCACGCCAGCGAGGTTGTCGAGGTTGGCCAGGAGGTCACCGTTGAGATCCTCGAGGTCGACCTTGACCGCGAGCGCGTCTCCCTGTCGCTGAAGGCAACGCAGGAGGACCCGTGGCAGGTCTTCGCCCGCACCCACGCGATCGGCCAGATCGCACCGGGCAAGGTCACCAAGCTCGTTCCGTTCGGTGCGTTCGTTCGCGTCGCGGACGGCATCGAGGGCCTCGTGCACATCTCGGAGCTCTCCAGCAAGCACGTTGAGCTCGCTGAGCAGGTTGTGTCCGTCGGCGAAGAGGTCTTCGTCAAGGTCATCGACATCGACCTCGAGCGTCGTCGCATCTCGCTGTCGCTTAAGCAGGCCAACGAGTCGGTTGACCCCAACGGCACCGAGTTCGACCCGGCCCTGTACGGCATGCTCGCCGAGTACGACGAGAACGGCGAGTACAAGTACCCGGAGGGCTTCGACGCCGAGACCGGCGCTTGGAAGGACGGCTTCGACACCCAGCGCGAGGCATGGGAGCAGGAGTACGCTGCTGCCCAGACTCGCTGGGAAGCTCACAAGGTTGCGGTTGCCAAGGCAGCCGAGGCCGAAGCAGCGGCAGGCGACGACTTCGGCGCAGCCGTTTCGGGTCAGGCGTTCACGAACGACGTCACCGGTGCGGGCACCCTTGCTGACGACGAGGCACTTGCGGCTCTCCGCGAGAAGCTCTCGGGCGGCAACGCGTAAGCACGTCACGCTCTGAAACGGGCCGTCACCCCGCCTTTACGGCAGTGGGTGGCGGCCCGTTTCGCGTATCTACGGCATACCTGCGTGACAGGATAGGAACATGCCTCTTATCGCGCTGACCGGCGGAATCGCATCCGGAAAGTCCACGATCGCGCGCCGTCTCGCAGAGCACGGCGCTGTCGTCGTTGATGCGGACCAGATCGTTCGCGACGTACAGTCACCGGGGTCACCCGTGTTAGAAGAGATCGCTGCCGTCTTCGGTGGGGACCTCATCGATGATGTCGGTGCGCTGGATCGCGCGGCGTTAGGTGCCCGAGTCTTTGGCGACTCCGAGGCGCTGCAACGATTGAACAGCATCGTCCACCCTGCGGTGCGCATTGAATCTCAGCGACGCATGGATGCTGCGTTCGCAGAGAACTCGGACGCGGTCGTCGTCTATGACGTTCCTTTGCTCGTCGAGACACGAGCCGATGATCCGTGGGACACGATCGTCGTCGCACATGCACCCGCTGAGCAGCGGCTACGCCGACTTATCGAACTACGCGACATGGAACCACAGGCCGCACAGGATCGCATCGCCGCGCAGGTCTCCGACGAGAAGCGCCTTGAGATCGCAGATGTGGTCATTGACACGACTGGCACTCTGGAAGAAACACACGATCAGGTCGATGCACTGTGGAAGCAACTCAAAGGCGAGTGAATACCGACGATTTTAGCGGCCACGTTCCCAGAACTCGCTCGTATCGGCGACTTATCTCGGGGCTTTTCTTTGCAGGCGTAGCGACGTTCGCTCAGCTGTACTCGCTACAGGCTGTGCTGCCGCAAGTCGCGACCGACCTCGGTGTTTCTCCCTCCACTGCGGCTCTGACAGTGTCGGCAGCAACGCTTGGTATCGCTGTAGCGGTAATTCCCTGGTCTCTCGTTGCCGACCGCATCGGGCGGGTGCCTGCGATGGGAATCGGAATCATTGCGGCGACAGCATTCGGGCTCGTAGCACCGCTAAGCACAGAGATCACGGTGCTCCTCGCTTTGCGGCTGGGTGAAGGGCTCGCGCTCGGCGCCGTGCCGGCAGTCGCTCTGGCCTATCTCAGCGAAGAGGTGCACACACGCCACATTGCTGCAGCCGCGGGGAGTTACACAGCCGGTACCACCGTCGGAGGGTTATCAGGTCGCCTCGTCGCTGGACCGATGGGGGAGATATTTGACTGGCGGGCGGGCGTGTGGAGCGTGACTGTTTTCTGCACGGTTGCGGCCGTGCTGTTTCTTTGGCTGGTGCCGAAAGCACGTCGCTTCACTCCGGGGCGGCTACGAACGGATACCGGACCCAGCATGCTCACGCGACTCGTCCGGCCGCTGCGTTCCGCACGTCTGCTGGCGCTTTACGCGCAGGGGTTTTTGTTGATGGGTGCTTTCGTTGCGCTGTACAACTACCTCGGCTTCCACCTCATCGGGCCGCCGTTCTTGATGCCGGTGTGGCTCGTCACGCTGCTGTTTCTCGCGTACCTGGCGGGGACGCTCTCGTCCCCATGGGCGGGGTCGCTGGCGACGCGGATCGGGCGTCGCAGAGTGCTCATCGGGTCGATTGGCGTCTACATTGCCGGAGCGGCACTCATGTTCGTTCCTGCGCCTGCCGTCATCATCGTCGGCCTGATCATTTTCACAGGCGGCTTTTTCGGCGCGCATGCAATCGCGTCTAGCTGGGCTCCCGTACTTGCCGAGCCAGACAGTCGCGCGCAGGCGCCCTCGCTGTACTACTTCGCCTACTACGTGGGATCAAGCGTGTTCGGCTGGGCGCTCGGGCTCGTGTTCGGCCACGCAGGGTGGGGTTGGTTCCTCGCGCTCGTGATCGCGATGGCGGCGGTGTCGGCGGCTATTGCGGCGGTGCTGTTGCGTCCGGACCGTTCACCGGTGAGTTCCGGCTGAGTTTGTGGTCGCGCGCGTGGCGACGACGTCTGCGCCAGAAAAACACCACGCAGATGATCAGCGTAATGAGGAGCAGCCCGGCGAGCACCGGGATGATGATCGCGAGTGCGGCCAGCAGAAAGGATGCGCCGTCTTCTGCCGTGCTGAGCGCAGGCGCGGCGAGACCACCGGTGACGGTGTTGGCCGCGACACGCGTGCTTGCCTTGACGACATGCACGACGAGGGCGATGACGATGCCCGTGACAACCGGGACCCAGGTGTTGTCGGAGAAGAACGTGGCCGGATCAGACACCGCCACGGTCTGTGCACTCGATCCCGCGCCGAACACGATGCCCCCTGCCGCCGGGCGGAGCACGCTTTGCATAATGTCATTGATCGAATCGAGCGCGGGAAATTTGTCAGCGATAACTTCGAGAAGCAGAAGAACGCCGAGAATCCACAGTGCAATGTCGCTGGAGATCCAAGACCAGCCGGCGGGGAGTGTGACTGCGGGAAGGAAACGATCAGCCAGACCGAGGAGGAACAGCGGCATCCACGCGTTGAGACCGGCGGATGCTGCCAGGCTGGAGCCGATCAGAAACTCAATCACGGCCCCACTATAAGCCGGGAAGTCCAATTCGATTCGTAGGGCCGGCGCTCATGCGATGCGCTGAGCCGGCCGCAATGTCGGATGCTCCGTTTACGCTGGAGATATGCAACCTACGCGCAGTGTCCGTCCCTTCGAGGTTGTCAGCGAGTATGTTCCCGCGGGCGACCAACCGCAGGCGATCGCCGATCTCGCGGCGCGTATAAACGCGGGTGAGACCGATGTGGTGTTACTGGGTGCGACCGGTACGGGTAAGTCCGCCACAACGGCATGGCTTATCGAGCAGGTTCAACGTCCCACGCTGGTGCTTGCGCACAATAAGACTCTTGCTGCGCAGTTGGCGAATGAGTTCCGTGAGCTTATGCCGAATAATGCCGTCGAATACTTCGTTTCGTACTACGACTACTACCAGCCCGAGGCTTATGTGCCCCAGACTGACACCTTCATCGAGAAAGACTCATCAGTCAACGCTGAGGTCGAGCGTCTGCGCCACTCGACGACCAACTCGCTGCTCAGCAGGCGCGATGTGGTTGTTGTCTCCACTGTGTCGTGTATTTACGGTTTGGGCGCCCCCGAAGAGTATCTGCGCGCGATGGTCGCGCTGCAGGTGGGGGAGCGCTATGACCGCGACGCTCTGATTCGTCAGTTCATCGCGATGCAGTACAACCGCAATGATGTCGACTTTTCGCGTGGTAACTTCCGAGTGCGCGGCGACACCATCGAGATCATCCCCGTCTACGAAGAGCACGCGATCCGCATCGAACTGTTCGGCGATGAGATCGAAGGGCTCTATTCGCTGCATCCGCTGACCGGCGACGTCATTGAGCGGCTCGATGCGGTGCCGATCTTCCCCGCGTCGCACTACGTTGCAGGTACAGACGTGGTGCACAGGGCGATCGGGACGATCGAAGATGAGCTTGCCGAGCGGCTGAAAGAGCTCGAGCGGCAGGGCAAACTACTCGAAGCACAGCGGTTACGCATGCGCACGAGCTTCGACCTTGAGATGCTTCAACAACTCGGGTTCTGCTCAGGCATTGAGAACTATTCACGTCACATGGACGGCCGTGAACCAGGTGAGCCACCACACACTCTGTTGGACTTTTTCCCCGACGATTTCTTGATGGTGATCGATGAGTCGCACGTGACGGTGCCGCAGATCGGCGCCATGTACGAGGGCGATGCGTCGCGTAAGCGCACGCTCGTTGAGCACGGGTTCCGGTTGCCAAGTGCAATGGATAACAGGCCGTTGCGCTTTGATGAGTTCAAGAACCGCATTGGACAGACGGTGTACCTGTCAGCGACTCCCGGCAAGTACGAGATGGGCATCGCCGACGGTGTGGTGGAGCAGATTATCCGGCCTACCGGGTTGGTAGATCCTGAGATCATCGTCAAACCTTCCAAGGGTCAGATTGATGATCTTCTCGAAGAGATCCGCGTGCGCGCCGGGCGTGATGAGCGGGTGCTCGTCACCACGCTGACGAAGAAGATGGCCGAAGAGCTCACTGACTTCCTCGGCGAACACGGCGTGCGGGTGCGCTACCTCCACTCTGATGTCGACACGCTTCGCCGAGTCGAGCTACTCAGTGAACTGCGCTCCGGTGTCTATGATGTGCTCGTCGGTATCAACCTCCTGAGAGAGGGCCTTGACCTGCCAGAGGTATCGCTGGTGGCGATTCTGGATGCTGACAAAGAAGGCTTCTTGCGTTCGGGTACTTCTCTCATCCAGACGATCGGCCGCGCAGCAAGAAACGTGTCCGGTCAGGTGCACATGTACGCCGACAGGATGACCGATTCCATGGCGAAAGCGATCGATGAGACCGACCGACGCCGTGAAAAGCAGGTCGCGTACAACAAGGAGCGCGGAATCGATCCTCAGCCGCTGCGCAAGAAGATTGCCGATATCACCGACGTCCTTGCGCGCGAAGCCTCTGATACCCGAGAGCTGTTGAGCGGACGAGGAGGTTCTAAGGCGGGCAAGGGCAAGAGCCCGACACCGCGGTTGCGGCGCGAGGGCATCGCAGCGGAAGGTGCAGAACAGCTCGAATCGACGATTCAGGATCTGTCCGATCAGATGCTGGCGGCGGCCTCAGAGTTGAAGTTCGAGCTCGCCGGTCGACTTCGTGATGAAGTACAAGACCTCAAGAAAGAACTGCGCGCCATGGAGCGCGCAGGGCACGCGTGAGCGAGCGGGGGCCGAGCGTGGATGCTGAAGCAACCGAATTAGCTGACCGAGTACGTGCGTTACTGATGGCGGAGTCAGGACTCGAAGAGAAGCGAATGTTCGGCACGCGTGCCTTCCTGCTGAACGGGCGCATCCTCGTCGGTACACGCAAAGCGGGGGTACTCCTCGTGCGCGTCAGCGAAGAACGAGGCACCGAACTTCTGACAGAGCCTGGGGTCTCCGTTGCAGTGATGGGCAAGAAGAGCATGGGGGCGAGTTGGCTCGATATCGACCCAGCAGTTATCGAAGCTGATGAGGAACTGATGTTCTGGGTGGATGCTGCTCGAGAGAGTGCAGCGGACTAAATCATGGGCAGTGCATAAGAGGCTTCGTACCGGAGCGATCGATGGTGTGTGCGCTCATCGGCTGACCACACAACGGGCACGCGCGCTCTGAGCGTTGCGCGGCAGTCGGCGGCGGTGTCGCTTCATAAGGTCCAACTGCTGCCGGACCCGCGAGCCTGATGAGGTTCGTGTTGAACCAGCGATAGAGCCCGCCCGCTTCACGGACACGGGTGCGGAACGGTACTCGGTCCGAATTCTTCGACATACCCTTTAGTGTACTAACTATTAGGGTATTGGGTATAATCGCTGGCGTGATGGATGCTGACGACATGCTCAAGCTCGAGAACCAGCTCTGCTTTGCGCTGGTGACGGCAGCTCGCAATGTCGTGGCGATCTATCGCCCCATCCTCGAACCGCTCGGGCTCACACATCCGCAATACCTCGTGATGCTCGCGCTCTGGGAGCGGTCACCTCGGACGCTGAATGATCTCGCCGGCGACCTCGCGCTTGACCCAGCGACGGCGTCGCCACTGGTCAAGCGGCTTGAGAATGAAGGACTCATCGCCCGCGAACGCAGCAGCGCAGATGAGCGGCGCCTCGATATACAGCTGACGCCGTCCGGTCGCCAGCTGCGCGAGCGCGCTATCGATGTGCCGCGTCAGGTGATGGCGGCCGTACAGATGGACAGAGAGCAGATCGTCACTCTGCGTGATGCGTTATCCCCATTTTCCGGCGGCGCAGCTGGTTGACCGTCGTCGCGACATAAGCTGATGGCATGTCGTCGCCGCTCTGGAACCTCTTGCGGTGCGACGTATGAAACGCGTGACGACACTGGTCACTCTTGTGGGATTATTCGTGATCGTGATGTTTGCGGCATCCGTGCAAGGCACCCCGAAGATTGATCCTGTTGAGGTGTCGTCCCCGAATAACACTCTGACCGAGCCCCCGCCTCCGACGGGCGTTCCTGGTCCCCAGCAGGCCCCTGAGCCCGCCAATGCCACTGCGACGACGATCATCAGCATTGTGCTTGTCTTGCTCGGCATCGCGATCCTCGTCTTCTTCGCAATCGTGCTCGCACGGGCTCTGCTTCGTGCATGGCGCGATCGTCCGCTGAGAGTGCGCGATGGCGACGATGTCTCGCACGACGTGGAGTCGGTAGAGCTTCCTTCGGAAGATGATGTCGTCGCAAAGTCGGGCCTCGCGGTTCCGGCGGCTTCGAGAAAGTCGAGTGCGGCTTGACCATCACCAGCCTGAACGACTTCGAAGCCGCTGCGCTCAAGGAAAGGGGCGAGGCCGCTACGAATGTCTTCGTCATCATCGACCAGCAGTATCAGTGGCCGGGCAGTACCGGCGTCGTTCATCACTTGCTCACGCTATCGGATGCTGGCCGGTGCGCCCGTGCGCCTGTGACAGAGCGCATCCTGAGTGCTCGCACGGAGCCAGTGTCTGTGGCCCCTCGTAGACTTGTGCGGTGCCCATTGTTCCCGTAGTTACCCCAGGAAAGCTCAGTGTTCGCGGTGCCCGCGTACACAACCTCAAGAACGTCGACATCGACATCCCTCGTGACTCGCTCGTCGTGTTTACCGGGCTATCTGGCTCGGGTAAGTCCAGCCTCGCGTTCGACACGATTTTTGCTGAAGGACAACGTCGCTACGTTGAATCTCTCAGCGCGTACGCGCGGCAGTTCCTTGGCCAGGTCGATCGTCCGGACGTCGACTTCATCGAGGGGCTGAGCCCGGCGGTGTCGATCGACCAGAAATCGACGAACCGTAACCCGCGCTCAACGGTGGGCACGATCACCGAAATCTATGACTACATGCGTCTGCTTTGGGCTCGCGTTGGTACGCCGCACTGTCCCGAGTGTGGCGAGAAGATCCAGCGACAGACTGTCCAGCAGATCGCCGATCAACTCATGGAATTGGAAGAGCGCACTCGCTACCAGATCGTGGCACCGATCGTCTCGCAGAAGAAGGGCGAGTTCGTCGATCTGTTCCGCGAGTTAGGGGCGAAGGGGTATGCCCGCGCGATCGTTGACGGTGAGCTTATTCAGCTCGCCGAGCCGCCGAAGCTGAAAAAGAGTTACAAGCACGACATTGCCGTCGTGGTCGACCGCCTCGTGGCATCTGATGACATTCTCGGGCGAGTCACTGACTCGGTTGAGACCGCGCTCGGTCTTGCCGGTGGCGTCGTGCAGGTTAACTTCGTCGACGAAGAGGGCGAGGAGGCATGGCAGTCCTACTCTGAGAAGCTGGCTTGCCCCAACGGACATGCCATCACGCTGACCGAAATCGAACCGCGCACGTTCTCGTTCAACGCCCCGTTCGGTGCATGCCCCACATGTTCGGGTCTTGGCACACGCATGTCGGTTGACGTCGATCTCATGCTCGGCGACGAAGACCAATCCATCCGCGAGGGCGCCATCATTCCGTGGACGACTCAGGGCAAGGGGCTGTTCCAGTACTACGAGCGGCTTCTCGAGGGTCTTGCACGCGATTTGAACTTTGACCTGGACACCCCGTGGAAGGATTTGCGCGTTGACGTGCAAGACGCCATTCTGCGCGGTGACAATTACAAAGTCACTGTGAAATGGAAGAACCGTTACGGCCGCGAGATGCGCTACGCGTCGGGCTTCGAGGGAGTAGTTCCCTACATCGAACGGCAGTACGCACAGGCAGAGAGCGACAACCAGCGCGCGCGCTGGGGCGAGTACCTCCGCGAGGTGCCCTGCCCGACGTGCGACGGAAACCGGCTCAAGCCCGAAGTACTCGCCGTCAAGGTCCACGGACACTCGATCGCTGAGGTATCTCACCTCAGCCTCGCCGAGGCCAGTGCGTTTATGAGCACGCTGACTCTGACAGAGCGTGAAGCGAAGATCGCGGCACAGGTGTTGCGCGAGATCCGGTTGCGGCTCGATTTCCTCCTGCAAGTGGGCCTCAACTATCTGAACCTCAGCCGTGCAGCGGGGTCGCTGTCGGGTGGCGAGGCCCAACGTATCCGCTTGGCGACGCAGATCGGCTCTGGGCTGACCGGAGTGCTCTACGTGCTCGATGAGCCCTCGATCGGGCTACACCAGCGCGATAACCGTCGCCTCATCGAGACGCTGCAGACACTGCGCGATCTCGGCAACACCCTTATCGTCGTCGAGCACGACGAAGAGACGATTGAGGCTGCCGACTGGGTTGTCGACATCGGCCCGGGTGCCGGTGTGAACGGCGGAGGCGTTGTGCACTCCGGTCCATACTCGGCGCTGCTCAGTGAGAGCGAATCGATGACCGCTGACTACCTGGCTGGTCGCCGCGAGATTCCGATGCCGAAGAAGCGCCGCAAGATCGATAAGAAGCGGATGCTGAGCGTTGTCGGCGCGCGCGCCAACAACCTGCAGAACGTGACAGCCGATTTCCCTCTCGGAGTATTCACCGCGGTGACGGGTGTGAGCGGCTCGGGTAAATCATCGCTCGTCAATGACATTCTCTACAAGGTGCTCGCCTCCAAGCTCAACGGAGCCCGCACTCTTGCGGGCAAGCACACCCGTGTGACCGGACTCGACAACCTCGACAAGGTTGTGCATGTCGACCAAGCCCCGATCGGCCGCACTCCGCGGTCGAACCCGGCGACTTACACCGGTGTGTTCGACCGCATCCGCACCTTGTTCAGCGAAACCCCTGAAGCGAAGGTGCGCGGCTATTTGCCGGGTAGATTCAGCTTCAACGTCAAGGGTGGGCGCTGCGAAGCATGTTCTGGTGACGGCACGATCAAGATCGAGATGAACTTCCTGCCGGACGTATACGTCGACTGCGAGGTCTGCCACGGCAAGCGGTACAACCGTGACACCCTCGCTGTGCACTACAAGGGCAAGAACATCGCCGAGGTTCTCGAGATGCCCATCGAAGAGGCCGCTGACTTCTTCGAGCCGATCCAGGCGATTCACCGCTACATGCGGACGCTCGTCGAGGTTGGCCTCGGCTATGTACGTCTCGGTCAGTCAGCGACAACTCTCTCCGGGGGCGAAGCGCAGCGCGTCAAGCTCGCCACAGAGCTGCAGCGCCGCAGTAATGGCCGCAGCATTTACGTGCTCGACGAGCCGACCACCGGATTGCACTTCGAAGACGTACGCAAGCTCCTTGAAGTTCTTAACGGCCTCGTAGACAAAGGCAACACTGTGATCGTCATCGAGCACAACCTCGATGTCATCAAATCGGCAGATTGGGTGATCGACCTGGGCCCCGAAGGTGGCTCCGGTGGTGGGCAGATCATCGCCACCGGCACTCCGGAGCAGATCGCGCGCGCAGAGGGGAGCCACACCGGCCTTTTCCTCGGTGAGATCCTCGGCCAGGGACGCGGTGCGCGGAAGGCCGGCTGATGGCCGACGTACTGCCATACAAGCCGGCACAGGGCGAGATCCCGACTGACCCGGGGGTGTACCGATTCCGGGACGCTGAGGGACGCGTGCTCTATGTCGGCAAAGCAAAGAATCTGCGACAGCGGCTGTCCAACTATTTCGCGCCACTGCGCACGCTCCACGAACGTACGCGTCGGATGGTCACTACTGCGTCTTCGGTGGAATGGACAGTCGTACCGACGGACGTAGATTCCCTGCAGTTGGAGTACATGTGGATCAAAGAGTTCGATCCACCGTTCAACGTCCGATACAAAGACGACAAGTCGTATCCGTTCATGGCAGTCACTCTGGGCGACGAGGCGCCTCGAGTGCTGGTGACGCGAAATCGCAAGATTCCCCGCGCACGCTACTTCGGGCCGTATCCAAAGGTCTGGGCGGTGCACGAGACCATTGACCTGATGGTCAAAGCGTTCCCGATCCGCACCTGTAGCGATGCCAGTTATAAGCGTGCGATGGCGACGGGGCGGCCGTGCTTTCCTGGCCAAATCGGCAAATGCGGTGGCCCGTGCTCGATGACTGTGACGATAGAAGAGCACCGTGCGATGGTCGACGATTTCGTTGCGTTCATGGCGGGCAGCGATGAAAGATTCAAAAAGGATCTTACGAAGCGGATGCTGTCCGCCTCAGCCGCGATGGATTACGAGGCCGCCGCGAAATATCGTGACAAGCTCGCCTCGATTGAAGCGGTGCTCGGCAAGAGCTCCCTGGTGTTGCCCGCTGACGAGGATGCCGACCTTTTCGGTGTCGCCGAAGATGAACTTGCTGCGACCGTGCAGCAGTTTGTGATTCGAGGCGGACGCGTGCGAGGAGTGCGAGCGACGACGATCGAGAAAGAGATTGATATCTCTGGCTCCGAACTCGTAGACCAGGTGCTGCAACGTGCGTATGGCGAGGGCGTTGACGTGCCCCGGCGCATCATCGTGCCGTGGTTGCCTGACGATGCCTCCGAACTCGAGCAATGGCTCCGCGAACGCCGGGGCAAGAAGGTCGAGCTTGCCGTCGCTCAACGAGGACAGCGTGCCGAACTGATGCGCAACGCAACTCTCAATGCGCAGCAGGCGCTCATCCGACACAAGACCCGTCGCACGACCGATTATGTGGCGCGCACGCAGGCTCTTACCGACTTGCAAGAAGCGCTGGGCCTGGAAACAGCACCACTGCGGATCGAATGTTTCGACATCTCACACCTCGGCGGCACGAACGTGGTCGCGTCGATGGTCGTGTTCGAGGATGGGCTTCCGCGCAAAGATCAGTACCGCTCGTTCAATATCGCTGAAACAACGGACGACACCGACTCGATGTATCAGGTCCTGATGCGTCGTCTGGCTTATCTCGATCAACCAGAAGAAGCTGAGGCATCCGAAGTCGAGGTGTTAGCGACGAGCGACGGCGCGCTCGCTGACGGCGACGTGATCACGACGCGGAAGAAGCCGCGCTTTTCTTATCCGCCGCAGCTGTTGCTCGTCGACGGCGGCAAGCCCCAGGTCGAAGCAGCCGCTCGTGCGCTACGCGCTGCTGGCCACGCCGAAATCGGCCTGTGCGGAATCGCGAAACGCCTCGAAGAAGTCTGGCTGCCGGGGGAGGACTACCCCGTCATCTTTCCGCGCACCAGTGAGGCGTTGTATTTGCTGCAGCGACTGCGTGACGAGGCACACCGTTTCGCCATCATCCACCAGCGCAAACGTCGTAAACGCGATATTTCTACTGTTCTCGAAGAGGTGCCAGGCCTGGGCTCCTCGCGGATCAAAGCACTTCTGAAACACTTCGGTTCGGTCTCCGCGCTGCGTGGGGCGGGTGCAGAACAGATACAGGAAGTGCAGGGCATAGGACCCGCACTGGCGTTGAGTATCCACAGTCACCTGGCGAGTCGATAGGCTGGACTCCACAGGGAGAGGAAGTACCGATGAACGACGAGGAGAAGAACGAGTTCCTCATCGTCACCGGCATGTCCGGTGCCGGACGATCGACCGTCGCGAATGCGCTTGAGGATCTCGATTGGTATGTCGTAGACAACTTGCCGCCGCAGATGCTGCGGCCGCTTTTAGACCTCACCGGTATCGGTGGAGGTGCTCTTCCTAAGGTCGCTGCAGTCGTCGATGTTCGTGGCCGAAATCTGTTCAACGACTTTCCTGAAGTGGCACGCGCGCTTCGTTCACGTGGTAGCGTCCGGGTTGTTTTTCTTGATGCTTCTGACGATGTGCTCGTGCGTCGTTTCGAGGCCGTACGCCGGCCGCATCCATTGCAAGAAGACGGCACCCTGCTTGATGGCATCCGACTTGAGCGCTCGCGGTTGACGCTCGTTCGGGAAGCGGCCGATATTGTCATCGACACGTCATCGCTGAATATTCACCAGCTGGCGACACAAGTGTCGGAGACGTTTTCAGAAGAGGGCGCCGCGAGGCACCGACTGACCATCCTGAGCTTCGGATTCAAGTACGGTCTGCCCACAGACGTCGACCTTGTGGCCGACATGCGGTTTCTCCCTAATCCGTTCTGGAACGAAGATTTGCGTGGGTTGACCGGACAGGATGAAGCTGTGCGTGATTTCGTGCTCGCCCAGGAAGGCGCCGCCGAATTCTTAGAGGCGTATGCCGTCGCCCTTGAGCCCGTTCTCGCCGGGTATCAGCGCGAGAACAAAGGCCACTCGACGGTCGCAATCGGCTGCACAGGTGGTAAGCACCGCTCAGTGGCGATGGCGGAGGAACTTAAAAAACGACTCTCAGAGATCCCCGGGGTAGCGATTAGCGTGCGCCATCGCGACCTCGGCCGAGAATAGGAGTGTGTCGCGCCCGGTAAGCTGTTCCTTTGCGTCGCGATCCGACGCACGAAGTTTTCAAGGAGTTTCGTGGCACTTACCACCGACGTCAAAGCTGAACTCGTCAGCATCCGCAATGCACCTCCAACGGTGCGCGTCGCGGAAGTCACCGCCATCCTTCGGTTCGCTGGTGGATTGCACTCGATCGCTGGTCGAGTTGCCGTCGAGGCTGAGGTAGATGCCGACCTGCTGGCGCGTCGCGTTGCTCGCGATCTCGCCGAGATTTATGGCGTGCGTCCGGAGATCGCCCAGGTGCAATCTGCCAGCGCCCATGATGGTGCTCGCTATGCGGTCCGCGTGATTTCGGCGGGGGAGACCCTTGCGCGTCAAACAGGGCTGCTCGATCAGCGGCGTCGCCCTGTTCGCGGCCTGCCGAACCGTCTCACGACCGGATCTCGTGAGGAGATCGCCGGTCTGTGGCGCGGCGCTTTCCTGGCTGCAGGATCGCTTTCTGAGCCTGGCCGATCGGCGATGCTGGAAGTTTCTTGCCCGACCTCCGAGGCCGCAATGGCTCTCGTCGGCGCGGCACACCGTCTCGGCGTCGCAGCGAAGGCTCGCGAGGTGCGCGGGATGCCGCGCGTTGTCGTGCGTGAGGGCGAAGCTATTCGCTCCTTGCTCAGCCAGATCGGTGCGAAGAAGACGGCTGCGACGTGGGAAGAGATGCGCCAGCGTCGTGAGGTGCGCGCGGGCGTTAACCGTCTCGTGAACTTCGACGATGCGAACCTGCGTCGGTCTGCGCAGGCGGCAGTGGCCGCATGTGCGCGCGTCGAACGTGCCTTGGAGATCCTGGCGGACGACGTGCCCGACCATCTGAAGCTTGCCGGTGAACTGCGCCTCGCACACCGTGACGCGAGCCTTGATGAGCTCGGCCACCATGCCGATCCGCCGCTCACGAAGGATGCTGTCGCGGGCCGCATCCGCCGTCTGCTGGCGATGGCCGACAAACGCGCGCAGCAGGAGGGCATCTCCGGTACCGAGGCTGCCGTCCCTGCAGGCTTGGACGCATAGCTTTCAGCAATTCGGGAAGTATCTTCGCCGGGCGCGTGTTGTCGTCAGTAAGATGAAGGTGTCCGCTCCTTGCCGCATTTGGGCGGTGGAGACGGCCGACAAGCGCCGCGGCGCGGCGCGGATTGGAAGAAAACCGATATGGCGATCTACACGCTCCCTGACCTCCCCTACGACTTCGCGGCGCTGGAACCGCACATCAGTGGCAAGATCATGGAACTGCACCATGACAAGCACCACCAGGCTTATGTGACCGGCGCGAACGCGGCGCTCGATGGTCTGGCAGAAGCACGCGAAAGTGGCAACCTCGCGAACGTCAACAAGCTCGAGAAAGACCTTGCCTTCAACCTCGGCGGTCACGTCAACCACTCGATTTTCTGGACCAACCTCTCCCCGAATGGCGGCGGACAGCCTGAGGGCGAACTCGCTGCAGCGATCAACGAGTTCTTCGGCTCCTTCGAGAAGTTCCAGGCGCACTTCACTGCTGCTGCGATGGGCATCCAGGGCTCCGGCTGGGCAGTGCTGAGCTGGGACTCGATCGGACAGCGTCTGATCATCCAGCAGATGTTTGACCAGCACTCGAACACGGCAATGGGAACTGTGCCGCTGTTCCAGCTCGACATGTGGGAGCACGCGTTCTACCTCGATTACCTGAACGTCAAGGCTGATTACGTCAAGGCCGCGTGGAACATCGCGAACTGGGAGAACGTCGCCCAGCGTCTCGAAATCGCGCGTAACCAGACGAAGGGCCTGCTGGTACTCTCGTAACCGGGTCGCGTCCCGAGGGGCCCTGGCTCGTCGGGACGCGCCATCTCAGCCAAAATCCGCGCGTCGTGTATGCATGAAAATGTTGCGCATCGTGCATGAGAAACAGGGAGAGACCTTGGTGTCTGTCAAGATCGGTATTAACGGCTTCGGTCGTATTGGACGTAATTTCCTTCGTGCGGCTCTCGCACAGAACGCTGACCTCGAGATCGTCGCGGTCAACGACCTCACCGACAATGCGGCTCTCGCGCACTTGCTGAAGTACGACTCCGTCGGCGGTCCTTTGGGCGTCGAGGTCTCGCACGAGGGTGACACGATCACCGTTGGCGGCAAGAGCATCAAGGTCTTCGAAGAGCGCGACCCCGCTGCTCTGCCCTGGGGCGACTTGGGTGTCGATATCGTCATCGAGTCGACCGGCCGCTTCACCAAGGCTGCGGATGCTGGCAAGCACATTGCTGGCGGCGCCAAGAAGGTCATCATCTCGGCTCCCGGTACTGACGTTGACGGCACATTCGTCATGGGTGTGAACGAAGACTCCTACGACGCTGCAAACCACAGCATCATCTCGAACGCGTCGTGCACCACGAACTGCCTCGCGCCGCTGGCAAAGGTGTTCAACGACAAGTTCGGCATCCAGCGCGGCTTCATGATGACCGCACACGCTTACACGGCCGATCAGAATCTGCAGGATGGTCCCCACAGCGACCTGCGTCGTGCGCGTGCTGCAGCCATCAACATCGTTCCGGCTTCGACCGGTGCGGCAAAGGCCATTGGCCTGGTCATGCCTGAGCTCAACGGCAAGCTGAGCGGCTCGTCCTACCGTGTGCCGGTTCCCACCGGTTCGATCGTCGACCTGACGATCATCTCTGACCGTGATGACCTCACCGTCGAAGAGATCAACGCCGCATACCGTGAGGCAGCAGCTGACGGACGCCTGCAGGGCATCCTGGAATACACCGAGGACCCGATTGTGTCGAGCGACATCCAGCTCAACCCGCACTCGTCGGTCTTCGACTCCGAGCTCACGAACGTTAGCGGCAACCTCGTCAAGGTTTCCAGCTGGTACGACAACGAGTGGGGCTACTCCAACCGCCTGGTCGATTTGACCGAGTACGTCGCAGAGCGTCTCTAAACCGACTATGACCCTGCGCACCCTGGACTCATTGGGTTCGCTCGAGGGCAAGCGCGTCATCGTCCGTTGTGATCTGAACGTCCCCCTGCGGGACGGCGTCATAACGGACGATGGCCGTGTACGTGCCTCGTTGCCGACCTTGAACGCCCTCATCAATGCGGGCGCACGCGTGATCGTGTGCTCGCACCTGGGGCGCCCTGACGGCGCTCCGGACCCGCAGTACAGCTTGGCGCCGGTCGCTCAGCGCCTGTCTGAGCTGCTCGGCTCGCCGGTCGCGTTTGCGCGTGACACCGTGGGCGTATCTGCCCGTGACGCAGTGGCGTCTCTTGAAGATGGCGGAGTCGTCATCCTCGAGAACCTGCGTTTCAATGCGGGAGAGACCTCGAAGGATGACGCGGCCCGAAAGACGTTTGCCTCTGAGCTTGCTGAGCTCGGCGATGCTTTTGTCTCCGATGGTTTCGGCGTAGTGCACCGCAAGCAGGCGAGTGTTTACGAACTCGCTGAACTGCTGCCGTCCGCGGCCGGACTCTTGATCGCGACAGAGCTCGATGTACTCGATCGCCTGACAGAGAAGCCGGAGCGTCCTTACACGGTCGTTCTCGGTGGTTCGAAGGTCAGCGACAAGCTGGGTGTTATTTCGCACTTGCTCCCGCGCGTTGATCGTATTCTCGTCGGCGGAGGGATGCTGTTTACCTTCCTCGCTGCGCAGGGTCATTCAGTTGGTGCGAGCCTGCTCGAGCAAGATCAGCTCGATACCGTTCGTGGCTATCTCAAGGATGCCGCCGAGCGCGGTGTTGAGATCGTGTTGCCGACGGACGTCGTCGTCGCAGAGAAGTTTGGAGCGGATGCTGCGCACGAAGTCACTGCGGCAGACGCAATCGAAAAGTCAGCATTCGGTGCATCCGGTATCGGACTCGATATTGGGCCCGAGACCGCTGAAGCATTCGCCGAGGCGATTCGCAGCTCGAAGACTGTGTTCTGGAACGGCCCGATGGGCGTGTTCGAGTTCGAAGCCTTCGCTGCGGGAACCAAGGCAGTTGCGCAAGCACTGACCGAGGTTGATGGTCTCAGTGTTGTCGGTGGCGGCGACTCTGCGGCAGCCGTGCGTCAGCTCGGATTCACTGATGACCAGTTCGGTCACATCTCGACGGGTGGAGGCGCCAGCCTCGAGTTCCTCGAGGGCAAGAAACTACCCGGCCTGGAGGTGCTCGGATGGGCGTAACAGCTCGTACCCCGCTGATTGCGGGCAACTGGAAGATGAACCTGGACCACCTACAGGCGGTCGCATTCGTGCAGAAACTGCACTGGGCGCTCAAGGACGCCAAGCACGAAGGCGATTCGGTAGAGGTTGCGGTGTTCCCGCCCTTCACCGATATCCGTAGCGTGCAGACGCTGATTGACGCGGACAAGATCCCGTTTGAGCTCGGGGCGCAGGATCTTTCTGCACACGACTCGGGCGCGTACACCGGTGAAGTCTCTGGTGCATTCTTGGCAAAGATGGACGCCAAGTACGTCATCATTGGCCACTCGGAGCGTCGCGAGTACCACTCTGAGGGTGACGATGTTGTGGCGGCCAAGGTGCAGGCTGCGATCAAGCACGGGCTTGTTCCTGTCATCTGTGTCGGCGAGACAACAGAAGACCTCGAGAAGTTCGGTGCAAGCGCTGTTCCCGCCGGCCAGCTGGAGGCGGCGCTGAAGGGCGTTCCTGCTTCTGCTGACGTCGTGGTTGCGTACGAGCCCGTATGGGCGATCGGCTCCGGCCAGGCGGCAACTCCGCAGCAGGCGCAGGACGTGTGCGCTGCGCTGCGCGGTGTGTTGGCAAAAGCTCTGGATGACGATGCTGCTGCGCGCACTCGCATCCTGTACGGCGGTTCGGTGAAGGCAGCCAACATCGCTAGCTTCATGCGTGAACCCGATGTTGACGGTGCGCTGGTTGGCGGTGCGAGTCTCGTCGTTGACGACTTCGCCGCGATCATCCGCTTCGAAAAGCACGTCGGCGTCTAAGCGAGGTGACGGGGCTGCGGCCCCGTCACCCGTATACTTGACCCTTATGGGAAATCTGTCCCAAGGAAAGGCTCTCCCTCGTGGCAATTCTTGAGTTCGTGATGCAGGTTGTGCTGGGCATCACCAGCGTCCTGCTTACCCTCCTCATCCTTCTCCACAAGGGCCGCGGTGGCGGTCTGTCTGACATGTTCGGTGGAGGTACGACTTCGGCCATCGGCTCGTCTGGTCTTGCAGAGAGAAACCTCAACCGCTTCACAGTCGTTCTGGCGCTCGTGTGGTTCTTGTCAGTCGTTGCGCTCGGACTCATCACGAAACTTGAGGTGATCTAACGTGGCTACCGGAGGCAACGCCATCCGCGGAACGCGTGTCGGTTCTGGCCCCATGGGGGAGCAGGATCACGGCTATCACGCCGACCGCACGGCAGTGTCGTACTGGGACGGACTTGGCAACGAGACCGTTCGCTACTTCGCTGCGGGTCTGCCGGATGAAGAGATTCCCGAGACGATTGATCACCCGCAGTCGGGGCTTCCGGCCGGTCGCGACAAGGCGAACCCGCCTGCGCTAGCCAAGAACGAGCCGTACAAGACGCACCTCGCTTATGTGAAGGAACGTCGTACCGACGACGAGGCCACGCAGCTTCTTGATGACGCACTCACGCAGTTGCGCGAGCGTCGCGGGCAGTAAGAATAGGCGGCTACGCTGGGCCGCACGCGGTGCCTAGAAGGACTTTTCTCGCCTCCCAGTGGTCGGTTGAAGAGCTCCACGAGCCAGCGCCTGTTCTCACCTCGATTTGTACTTCGGCGGTCAAGAGTGAGAGCAAAAGCGTGAGCAGCCCCTGGTTGTAAGAGACCGAATAGGTATAGACGCCATTGACCGGCCCGGTGATGGTGGGGAGGACCGTACCAAGGGTCCCATTCAAATAGTGCTGTTGCCGTTCGATAGGCATAGTCGAAGTCCAGCTGAACGACAGTCTTGTGATGAGCAGACCCAGCACACTACCGGCTTGACACGTCCGGATCGTCGGCTTCTCCAATGAAACTGCGGTGATGGCGGTTCCGGCCGCATATTCAGGCTCGGTCCACGCGGCCTCTGTGGGCGTCGCGCTGACTGACCCGACAGCGATCAGAGAAAGAATGCCGAGCGCCGCGATGCCGGTTCGCAGGTCCTTGCGCCGCTTCATCACTTTCTCCTTCGCTTCGCGGCGACCAGTAACGCCACACCAAGGCCTACAAGCACAGCGGCCGGTGCCGCGAGGATCAGCCAGGACTGCCCTCCCGTGGGTGGGAGGTCATCGCCGCCATTGATCGTGTCGTCGGCGACCTCCTGTCCGGCCGTTGCTCGAACCGTGACCGTTGCGGACGCGGAGGCGGTATCTGCGTCGGATGTAGCGGTGAGCGAGATCCGCAGATGGGCAGAAGCTGGTGTCGGTTGGTTGAGCAAGCTCGCCCACGTGCCATCGAGGGGGAGTGGTCCGTTGTCCTGGAGCACCCGCTCTCCTCGGTCGCACCCCGTCGCAGTCCAATCGATCTCGCAAGAGCGAACTTCTGTGTTCAGAGCGAGATCGGGGGATCCATTCGCGGTGAGATCGACAGTCAGATTTCCGTCGTCCGGGGCCGAGGCCGCGTTCACAGTGACGTGCCAGTTGAGCGGGTCGACGGCATCCAGCGCATAGGTCGTCCCGGAGGCAAGATCAGAACTCAATGTCAGGATGTCGCTGGAAGCCAGCGCGGGCTGTGGCGCCCAGATAGTCGTGCTGCTCGCGATGATCAGTCCGACTACGACAATGCCAGCAGCGCGACGCTCTTTGCGCGTTGTCGGTTTATCCTCTGTCTCTACTTTCTCAGGGGGCACTGCGCGCGGCTCCCGGGGCCAGAACGCCCAGGTCACCAGCACCGCAGCGCCGATCGTGATTCCCCCGAGAACCCACGGGTTTCCGAACCACACGATCACATTCGCGAGGTGTGGCACCGAGCCACGCACGATGCGCACGTCGGAGACGGTATACGGCGCCGGATCATCGACTTCGTTCGCGTCGCCTCGCATCGTGATCGTGCGTAGCTCTGCGCTAGGACCGTCGGTGATGCTAGTGATGCGGTGCGTGATGGGGAGGGCATCCTGCCGATCCACCGTGACGATATCCCCGACGGCGACCTCTCCGGCCGAGACCTGCTGCACGAGGGCGACGGAGCCGGCGGGAATCACCGGCGCCATCGACCCCGTCTTGAACATGATCAGCGAGTAGCCGCCTGTGAAGGCGAGGATGACGAGCACGATGCACGCGACGCCGCCGAGCGCCAGTACCGTGAGGAGAACCTCACGGATGACGCGCCCGGTGCGAACGGCTCGGCGCATGGTGCTGGTCATATCAACCTCATCAACCGGTGGTTCCGGTGAACGCCCAGGTCGGCGTCACGACCCCACCCTGGGCGCCGCTGGGAGTGTTCGCTGGCACAGTGACGATCACGCAGTAATTGGCGACGTTGCCGCCGTTCGCCTGCAGAGACTGCGCAGGCAGGCTCGGGACTGTGCTGGCTCCGGTAAAGGTCACGCCGCCCGTCGTCGTAGTGTTGCAGGTCGGTGTGGTGTCGGCTACAGCGACGGATGCGACGATGCGTATGCTCAGCGCATTGGACAAAGCAGTGCCGCGCGCGTCGTTCACCGGCGCGGTCACGCCTGTCAGCTGCACAGTTCCCGGTACCGTCCCCGTGGTCTTGATTTGGATCCACGCGGCCCGGCTCTGCCCCGGGTACAGGTTGGTCGCGTTCAGCGGCAGCGTCACGGCGTTCGCAGCGGCGTTGTGCTCTGCAAAAACCGGCGCCGCAGCTGTGCGCGACACGATCGTGAACGTGCCGGCGGTTATTTGAGATGATGCGAACTCGTTGTCCGTCCACGCTGCCATGGTCGCCGATGCGCCGAATCCGAGCACGAGGGCACCGATGAGCAGCGCTCGCGCACGCATGAACGTGCGCCGGCGCTGCGTCATCCGAGATGAGCGTCGCGAACGACGAGTCTCGACTACTGAGATACGGCGTTCCACTGCCATACGGCCGTGCCAGTGTCGCCCTGGCCGATCGTCGATGACGCCGTCACCTCGAGGCAGAGGTTGATGATCTCACCGTCCGCGATGGTTGCCGGAACAGCGGTGCCCGCGGCGAAGTCAGCTGCGTCCTCGCATCCGAACGCCGTGGTCGCCACAGAGTCGAAGGTGAGCTGACCGTTCAGGTCTCCTGTGACGACGGGAGCGACTGCTGTCAGATCAGCAGCGGTCGTCGCTGTCAGACGAAGTGCATAGGGAGCGTAGACCACATCATCCGGGCTCAAGTTGTCGAAATCCGCGCTGAAGGTCAGGTCGGCCGCTTCGCCCTCCGTGGCGTGCTCACCCCACGTGGTCCCGTTTTCGGAGCCCTCGAAGACAAAGGATCCGGCGGTAAACGTCCCGGTTGCGAACTCTGGGTCATTCCAAGCGGCAAGTGTCACAGCTGCGCCGACGCCGAGGACGAGTCCTCCTGCAAGTACGGCATATATCTTGTTTCTACGTGAACTTTCCATGGTGAACCCCTCTTCTCGGGCGTTCGATGAGACGCCCGGTCGATCGGCCTCGCAGCTCCATGGTGGAACTCAGCCGTGAGGAATATGGTATCCCATTCTT
Organism: Microbacterium sp.; assembly: GCA_003524435.1. Lineage (GTDB taxonomy): Bacteria > Actinomycetota > Actinomycetes > Actinomycetales > Microbacteriaceae > Microbacterium. The sequence goes on along the minus strand of DQHP01000103.1, from coordinate 19,958 downwards.
GTTTCAATATCTTCAAGTGAATAAAAATTTAGCGGCACCCAGCCGCAGTCTCAATGAGCGACTGCGGGGGAGCGCCATATGCCGACGTTCCGTTGGCGATGTTGTGGTAACCCATGCTGATGGCCCAGGCTGTCGCCCACGCCTCGATGTTCTCCTGTGTTGAATCGTCGTACATGTCTCGGCACTTGACGCTCATCGTGTGGCCAACCTCGTGTGCAACGAGCGATTTGCTGCGATCGCTCGGCCAATGCACCGCGACAGAGTTCGATAGCTCGATCGTCGCGTAGCCAGGATCGGCGTACCACCAGCTTGCGTAGCCACCCATGCTGTCGCCGTATCCATAGCCGTTGACGCGCTCGGACCAATCGAAGTCCAGCAACACGCCCGGGGCGATGCTTCGAGCGAATTCCTCTATCTCTACGCGGGCGTCGCGCAGTGGGCCAGCTTTCTCTGCAATCTCGGCTTTCTCTGACGTCAGCATCTGCGCGGCAGCGGTTTCTAAATCGACATACGCGGAAGCAGCGGCGTCGTCGATCGTTGCGATCTCATTGAGCTGCTCTGCGGCCTCGCGCAGCGCAATAATGTCGAGGTTTCGCGCCGAAACATGTGCTGATTCGAAAGGCTGTGACGCTTCTGCGGCCGTGACTACGACGGTGACGCCGGCCGCTTCGACCGCAGCGGCGGCGTCGGATGCGTCGCTGTGTGCGGACTCAAAGTCCTCAATAAGTTGTTGGGCATTGTCGTGGTCGGCGTTCAACTGTGTTGTCTCACCGAGAAGCTCCCACGCCCACGCCGGCTTTTCATCCGGCTGACGGAGTTCTTGTTGCGACAGCGAGGCGCTATCAGAGGTGACAGTCTCTGCGTCTGCCACCGCAGTCGTGAGTGTCTCTTTCAGCGGTGCATCAATGAGCGTTTCGCTGGCAGCATCCGTCACTTTTGACGCGATTGCCGTCGTTTCCTCCAGTGAAGCCAGCTTGTCGGCAAGAAGAATCTGCTGTTCCTCGGCATCCTGAGCCACAGCCGTGAAACTAGCGAGAGCACTGTCGTAGCCAAGATTCGCGGCGAGCTGAACTCCGACGCACGCGAGAACTAAGACGACGGCTCCACCAACGGCCAGGAGGATTCGGCGGCGCGTATTTCCGCCGCGTGTGGACACCGATTGTGCGGCGGAAGAAGCGGAATTGAAGGAGGGGGAGAACGCATGTCCGCCCGGTAGTGGCGCGCCATGTGTCATGTCGCGACCTCCTACGAGAGTGGAGGGGCTGACGAGAATCGAACTCGCATCATCTGTTTGGAAGACAGAGGCTTTACCACTAAGCTACAGCCCCGGATCGGAACGAAAATCGTTCGCGTATCCGACTCGTTAAGCATAGCGGACGTTGAGAGTGCTCCCGTCCGTTAGACTCGTCAAGGCCTCCCGTACGCGGGAATCAGCCGGGGCGTAGCTCAGCTTGGTAGAGCGCCCGCTTTGGGAGCGGGAAGTCGCAGGTTCAAATCCTGTCGCCCCGACAACGGCCCCCTAAACCTCAGGCCGCGTCGTGGCGCGGAAATCCAAAGGAGAACACAAAAGCATGGCGAACAGCACCGTCGAGAAGCTGACCCCGACCCGGGTCAAGCTCAGCATCACGGTCACTCCGGACGACCTCAAGCCCTCTATCGCTCATGCGTACGAGCACATTGCACAGGACGTCCAGATCCCCGGCTTCCGCAAGGGCAAGGTTCCCGCCCCCATCATTGACCAGCGCATCGGCCGCGGCGCCGTCATCGAGCACGCAGTCAACGAGGGCCTTGACAAGTTCTTCCGCGAGGCTGCCACCGAGCACAAGCTCCGCGTTGTCGGCCGTCCTGCGGCTGACATCAAGGAATGGCCGAGCGAGAAAGATTTCTCCGGCGACCTGCTCGTCGAGGTTGAGGTTGACGTTCGCCCCGAGATCGAGGTGCCGTCTTATGACGACATCACTCTGACGGTGGATGCTGTGGAAGCCGACGAGGCTGCGCTTGACGCAGAGCTCGATAGCTTGCGCGCCCGCTTCGGCACACTGATTCCCGTGGACCGTCCGGCCGCGAAGGGCGACTTCGTTGAACTCGACCTCGTCGCGACGATCAACGACGCCGAGATCGACCGTGCTGAAGGCGTTTCTTACGAAGTGGGCTCGGGTGAGTTGCTCGAGGGCATCGACGACGCGATCGAGTCGCTCACTGCAGGCGAAGACACCACTTTCCGCTCCAAGCTCGTCGGCGGCGACAACGCCGGTGAAGAGGCCGAGGTCTCTGTCACCGTCAAGGCTGTCAAGGAGCGTGAGCTCCCCGAGGCTGACGACGACTTCGCCCAGGTTGCAAGCGAGTTCGACACGATCGCAGAGCTGCGCGACAGCCTTGCTGAGCGTGTGAACGAGCAGGGCGTATTCGCTCAGGGCTCGGCCGCTCGCGACCAGCTCATCGAGGCGTTGCTTGCCAAGATTGAGATCCCGGTTCCGCCGCAGCTCATCGAGGACGAGGTGCACAACCACCTTGAGGGTGAGAACCGCCTCGAAGATGACGCACACCGCGCCGAGGTCACTGAGGCGAGCGAGAAGCAGTTCCGCACGCAGGTGCTGCTTGACACGATCGCTGAGAACGCCAACGTGCAGGTCTCGCAGGAAGAGCTCAGCCAGTACCTCATCCAGTCCGCTGCGCAGTACGGCATGTCGCCGCAGGACTTCGTTGAGGCGCTGCAGTCCTCGAACCAGCTGCCCGCGCTCGCTGGCGAGGTCGCTCGCAACAAGGCTCTTGCTGTGGCGCTCGGCAAGGTGAAGGTTGTTGACTCCAACGGAAAGGCTGTTGACCTGTCAGGCTTCATCGCCGTCGACGACGAAGAAGAAGAGGCTGCTGAGTCTGACGCTCCGGCAGAAGAGAAGCCGGCTAAGAAGCCCGCCGCCAAGAAGGCACCGGCTAAGAAGCCGGCCGCCAAGAAGGACGACGCTGACGCTGCTGACGAGAAGCCTGCTGCGAAGAAGCCGGCCGCCAAGAAGGCTCCGGCAAAGAAGGCTGCTGACAAGGCTGAGTAATCGCAACACGAATTTGACGAAAGGACGGATGCTTCGGCATCCGTCCTTTCTCGTCAGCGGGCACAGCGACAAGCAGGAAGAGCGTATCGACGGGCGTATGGGATCCGCGGGCGCGACACCTGATATGCCGACGGCGAACACGGCCTGGACGCCGCGCTCGCGCCGGTAGATTCGAATCACCGAACACGGAAAACAGGAGCGTGAAATGGCTGAACCCCTGGTCGCGACAAGTGTCTTCGACAGGCTGCTGAAGGATCGCATCATCTGGCTTGGCTCAGAGGTGCGTGACGAGAACGCCAACGAGATCTGCGCGAAAATTCTTCTTCTCGCCGCAGAAGACTCTGAGAAAGACATCTATCTTTACATCAACTCGCCCGGTGGGTCGATCACCGCGGGCATGGCGATCTACGACACGATGCAGTTCGTGCCGAACGACATCGTCACCGTCGGCATCGGCATGGCGGCGTCCATGGGGCAGCTGCTGCTCACCAGTGGCACCAAGGGCAAGCGCTACATCACCCCGAACGCGCGTGTGCTGCTGCACCAGCCGCACGGTGGATTCGGTGGCACGTCGAGCGACATTCAGACGCAGGCGCAGCTCATCCTCTCGATGAAGAGGCGTCTCGCCGAAATCACTGCTGGCCAGACTGGCAAGACGGTCGAGCAGATCAACGAAGACGGTGACCGCGACCGCTGGTTCACCGCTGATGAGGCTCTCGAGTATGGCTTCGTCGATCACATGCGTGAGCACGCCAGCGACGTCATCGGCGGCGGCGGCACTGCGGACGACGCAGAATAATCGGATTCGAAAGGACTTACATGTACACGCCTACTTTCCAATCCGCCGGTAACCTGCCGTCCAGCCGCTATGTGCTCCCGCAGTTCGAAGAGCGCACGGCCTACGGCTTCAAACGCCAGGACCCGTATAACAAGCTCTTCGAAGACCGCGTGATTTTCCTGGGTGTCCAGGTCGATGACGCTTCAGCGGATGACGTGATGGCGCAGCTTCTGGTGCTCGAAAGCCAGGACGCCGAGCGCGACATCACGATGTACATCAACTCGCCGGGTGGATCTTTCACTGCAATGACCGCGATCTACGACACGATGCAGTATGTCGCGCCGCACATTCAGACAGTGGTTCTCGGACAGGCAGCCTCCGCAGCATCCGTGCTGTTGGCTGCGGGTGCACCCGGCAAGCGCCTGGCGCTGCCGAACGCGCGCATCCTCATCCACCAGCCCGCGATGGGGGAGGCCGGGCAGGGTCAAGCCTCTGACATCGAGATCCAGGCGGCAGAGATCCTCCGTATGCGCACCTGGCTCGAAGAAACCATGGCAGCGCACACGGGTCGGCCCGTCGAGCAGGTGAATCGCGACATCGACCGCGACAACATCCTCTCGGCCGCTCAGGCGCTTGAGTACGGAATCGTTGACCAGGTGCTCACGACGCGCAAGCGTCCTTCTGCCTGATCAGCTTCCACTGACGCCCCGTCTTAGCGTCGGCGCCCCGTCCTAAACACGTGTTTAAGGCAGGGTCTCGACAATAGGACGGGGCGTCGGTCGTTGGTGCCAGTCGTGCCACACGAAAGTGCACAACTCCCGAGACCTGTTGCGCATATGAGCACTCGTGTGCGCGGCCGCGTGCTCGCGCGTACGCTGGACGAGGAAGGGAGGACGCCATGGACGAAGATCTACTCACCGTACGAGTCGCTGAGCTCTATTACGACGAAGCCAAGACGCAGGATGAGATCGGCGCCCTCCTGAAGGTCTCACGCTGGAAAGTGGGCCGCCTCCTTACGCAGGCGCGTGAGAGGGGCATCGTCCGGATTGAGATCGTGCATCCCCGTGCCCGAAAGCTGGGGCTCGAGCGCGAACTCGCTGAGCAGTTCGGCCTTGCCGACGCAGTGATCGTGCCAGCCCCAGAAGACGAGACTACGACCCTTGACCGTGTCGCCCAGGCCGCGGCTGATCATCTCGCTGCACACCGACCGGTTCCTCGCACGCTCGGTGTCAGCTGGGGGAGAACGCTCTCGGCTGTTGCGGAAGCACTTCCACAGGGTTGGGCTCACGGTGTGAGCGTCGTCCAGCTCAACGGTGGAGTGAGCCTGAGCCGTCGCTCTGGCGGTGCCGCGAGCCTTGCCATGACGATCGCTCAGCGAGCCGGGGGACAGGCAACGCTGCTGCCGAGTCCCGCCATCCTTGAACGCGTTGAGACGAAGCAGGCGATCGAAGCTGATCGCACCGTCTCCGCAATTCTGGAACAGGCTGCGGACGCGCAGACCTATCTATTCTCAGCGGGTCCCGCGGATGCATCCTCAGCGCATGTCGAGAACGGCTATCTGAAAGCCAGCGATGTCGAAGAACTCGCACGCCGCGGTGCCGTTGGCGATGTGCTCGGTCGATACATTGACGCCGAAGGCAACATCGTCGACGCGCAGCTTGATGCGCGAACGGTCGGGCTCAGCCATGACCATTTGCGCGCAGCGAAGCATACGATCTTCGTGACCGCGGGGGTCGCAAAACATGACATCGCGCGTACAGTCGTCACCAGCGGCCTGTGCAGCGTTTTAGTGACCGATGAGACGACAGCCCGAGCATTGTTGGAGGAACGATGACCACCAAAGAACTCACCCGCCGCTCAGCGGTGGATGTGCTGGGCGGAGAGCCCGATGACGCCACGCTTCGGCGCTTCCTGCATGGACTTCCTGGAGTGGATGCGACCGGACTTGAGCAGCGTGCTGCCGGGCTCGGCACTCGCTCGATTAAGACGACGTCGAAGGCCTGGGCCATCGACAAGATCATTTCGTTGATCGACCTCACCACGCTTGAGGGGGCAGATACCCCCGGTAAGGTGCGCTCGCTCGTCGCCAAAGCAAAGACACCGGATGCCGCGGACCTCTCGAGCCCGCTAGTCGCCGCTGTCTGCGTCTACGGCGACATGGTTGGCCATGCAGTTGAGGCATTGGGTGCGTTGCACGGTGACCCTGACGACGGCAAAATCTCTGTGGCAGCCGTAGCCACGGCGTTCCCCAGCGGACGCTCATCGCTCGCCATCAAACTTGCTGACACTGCGGAAGCTGTTGCTGCCGGAGCCGATGAGATCGACATGGTCATCGACCGCGGTGCTTTCCTTTCGGGCCGCTACGGACTCGTTTTCGACCAGATCGCTGCGGTGAAGGAAGCTTGCCGTCGTGAGAACGGAACGTACGCCTCACTCAAAGTCATCCTCGAGACTGGCGAACTCAACACTTACGACAACATCAAGCGCGCGTCCTGGCTGGGCATTCTTGGCGGCGGTGACTTCATCAAGACCTCGACTGGCAAGGTGCAGCCCGCGGCGACGCTGCCGACGACCTTACTCATGCTTGAGACCGTCCGCGACTGGTATCGGAACACGGGCGAGAAGATCGGCGTGAAGCCAGCTGGCGGCATTCGAACGTCGAAAGATGCGATCAAGTACATCGTTACTGTCGCCGAGACCGCGGGGGAAGAGTGGCTCCAGCCGCATCTTTTCCGCTTCGGAGCATCGAGCCTGTTGAACGACGTGCTCCTGCAACGTCAGAAACTGACCACCGGCCACTACTCCGGCCCTGACTACGTCACGATCGACTGAGGAACGAGAAACATGTCATTCCTGGAATATGCCCCGGCGCCTGAATCCAAGGCGATTCTGAACCTGCGCGACAGTTACGGTCTGTTCATCGACGGTGAGTTTGTCGACGGCAACGGCGCCAGTTTCAACACCATGTCGCCTTCCGATGAGTCTCACATCGCTGAGATCGCGGGCGCGAACGACGACGATATTGACCGTGCTGTGGCAGCCGCACGTCGTGCGTACGACAAAGTCTGGTCAAAGATGAGCGGCCGCGACCGTGGTAAGTATCTTTTCCGCATCGCCCGCCTCGTGCAGGAACGCGCTCGTGAGCTTGCAGTCGCGGAAAGCCTCGATAACGGCAAGCCGATTAAAGAGAGCCGTGATGTCGACGTTCCGCTCGTTGCATCCTGGTTCTTCTATTACGCCGGCTGGGCAGACAAGCTCGACTACGCGGGTCTCGGCGCGAATCCCCGCGCGCTCGGCGTGGCCGGACAGATCATCCCCTGGAACTTCCCGCTGCTGATGCTGGCATGGAAGATCGCGCCCGCTCTGGCGGCAGGAAACACGGTCGTGCTCAAGCCCGCAGAGACGACGCCGCTCACCGCACTGCTCTTCGCGGAGATTCTGCAGCAGGCAGATCTGCCCGCAGGTGTTGTGAACATCGTCACAGGAGCAGGTTCCACCGGAGCAACGCTCGTGCGCCATCCTGACGTCGACAAGGTCGCGTTCACCGGCTCGACCGGCGTCGGCCGCGACATCGCACGTGCCATCGCGGGAACGAACAAGAAGGTCACGCTTGAGCTCGGCGGCAAGGCTGCGAACATTGTTTTCGACGATGCTCCGATCGATCAGGCTGTCGAGGGCATCGTCAACGGGATCTTCTTCAATCAGGGACACGTGTGCTGTGCCGGCAGTCGCCTGCTCGTGCAGGAGTCGATCCATGACGAGGTCATCGATCGTCTGAAGACTCGGCTGTCAACGCTGCGTCTGGGCGATCCGCTCGATAAGAACACGGACATCGGTGCGATCAACTCTGCCGCTCAGCTAGCCCGCATTCGCGAGCTCAGCGACATCGGAGAGGCGGAAGGGGCAGAGCGCTGGACTGCCGAATGCGCGATCCCGGAAAAGGGCTTCTGGTTCGCTCCGACGATCTTCACTGGCGTGGAGGCATCCCACCGCATCGCTCGCGACGAGGTCTTCGGTCCGGTGCTGTCGGTGCTGACCTTCCGCACTCCCGCTGAGGCGATCGCCAAAGCCAATAACACTCCGTATGGCCTGTCTGCAGGAATCTGGACGGACAAGGGTTCGCGAATCCTCGCTGTCGCCGACCGCTTGCGCGCGGGCGTGATCTGGGCGAACACATTTAACCGTTTCGACCCGGCCAGCCCCTTCGGTGGCTACAAAGAATCCGGATATGGCCGCGAGGGCGGCCGACATGGTCTCACCGCATACCTCAAGGGAGCTTCAGTATGAGCAAGCGTCTGACAGTGCCAAAGACATACAAGCTCGCGATCGGCGGAAAGTTTCCGCGAAGCGAGTCTGGCCGTACGTACGAGGTTTTTTCCGCGAAGGGCACCTTCCTCGCGAACGCGGCAAAGGGCTCGCGAAAGGACGCGAGGGATGCCGTCGTCGCCGCCCGTGCCGCAGTCAAGGGCTGGTCGGGCGCCACGGCGTATAACCGCGGACAGGTGCTCTACCGAGTCGCTGAAGTTCTCGAGGGGCGTCGCGCACAGTTCGTCGACGAGATCGTGGCTCAGGAGGGCGTGTCGGCCGCTGCGGCTGGTGCGCAGGTCGATGAGGCTGTGGACCTGTGGGTTTGGTACGCGGGCTGGTGCGACAAGTACGCGCAGATTGCTGGCAACGCGAACCCGGTGTCGGGACCATACTTCAACATCTCCGTACCGGAGCCAACAGGCGTCGTGGCGATTGTCGCACCGCAGGACTCGGCTCTTCTCGGCCTGGTGTCTGTGGTCGCTCCTGCTCTCGTGGCGGGTAACACCGTCGTTGTGATCGCGAGCGAACAGCATCCGCTGTCTGCGATCAGTTTCGCTGAGGTGCTTGCGACGAGCGATGTTCCCGGGGGAGTGGTGAACATCATCACCGGTTCTCCTGCAGAGATCGCGCCGTGGCTCGCATCGCACGCTGACGTCAACGCGCTTGACCTTGCCGGTGCTGGCTCGTTGGAGTGGGTCGACCTGCAGATTGCGGCCGCTGACACGCTCAAGCGTGTACTGACTCCCGGCGATGTGACAGCGACGCCCGAGCGGATCGGTGCCTTCACCGAGACGAAGACGGTCTGGCACACGAAGAGCATGATCTGAGCGTTTCGCACGTTCCCGACGGCCCGTCGACGCACTCCGGTGCGCGGCGGGCCGTCGTTGATGAGGCCGAACCGCGCCAATGCGGCCCAGTGTCCGAGGGAGAGGTTAGGCTTTTCAGGAGGATCTCAGGTTCACTCAAGGAGGATGCGCATGGCCCGAATCGGTGAAAGCGCTGATCTGTTCAAGTGCTCGTTCTGTGGAAAGAGCCAGAAACAGGTTCAGCAGCTGATCGCTGGCCCCGGTGTGTACATCTGCGATGAATGCGTAGAGCTGTGCAACGAGATCATCGAAGAACGCATGGCAGAGTCCTCTGCTGAGGGCGTCGTCGATTTCGAGTTGCCCAAGCCGCGCGAGATCTACGCGTTTCTTGAGGAATACGTCGTCGGACAAGAGGCTGCGAAGAAGTCGCTGTCAGTTGCCGTCTACAACCACTACAAGCGCGTCCGTGCGCACGGCACTCTTCAGCTCGCTGAGCAGAAGGCCGATGAAGTCGAGATCGCGAAGAGCAACATCTTGATGATCGGCCCGACGGGTTGCGGCAAGACGTATCTCGCGCAGACGCTTGCTAAACGACTCAACGTGCCGTTCGCCGTTGCCGATGCCACTGCCCTGACCGAAGCTGGTTATGTCGGTGAAGACGTCGAGAACATTCTTCTCAAACTGATTCAGGCTGCCGACTACGACGTCAAGCGCGCTGAACAGGGCATCATCTACATCGATGAGATCGACAAGATTGCGCGCAAGTCGGAGAACCCCTCGATCACTCGTGACGTCTCGGGCGAGGGCGTGCAGCAGGCGCTGCTGAAGATCATCGAAGGAACCGTCGCTGCGGTGCCGCCGCAGGGTGGTCGCAAGCATCCGCATCAGGAATTTCTGCAGATCGACACGACAAACGTGCTGTTTATCGTTGCTGGTGCCTTCGCTGGTTTGGAAGACATCGTGTCTTCGCGTGTGGGCAAGCACGGAGTGGGCTTCGGCGCACCCCTGCATGACAAGACGAAAGACCTCGATCTGTTCAGCGAGGTCCTGCCGGAAGACCTGCACAAGTTCGGGCTGATCCCCGAGTTCATCGGTCGGCTTCCGATCGTGGCATCCGTCACACCGCTTGACCAGGACGCGCTGATTGACATCCTCACCGGTCCGCGCAACGCTCTCGTTAAGCAATACCAGCGCATGTTCCAGATCGACGGCGTCGACCTGGAGTTCGAAGAAGACGCGTTGCGCTCAATCGCTGATCTGGCAGTAGAGCGCAAGACAGGTGCTCGCGGTCTGCGGGCGATCCTCGAAGATGTGCTCGGGCCGATCATGTTCGAAATCCCGTCGGCAGAAGATGTGAAGAAGGTCGTCGTGACTCGCGCTTCGGTTGACGAAGGTGCGCCGCCGACGGTTGTGCTGGAGCGCAAGCGCAAGAGCGCCTGACAAGAAGATGACTGAGGAACAGACACGCCCTGCTCCTTGGACCGTCGTCAGCAGCGAGGATGTCGTCCACGATCGTTGGATCCGTTTACGCGCCGATACGTGTGTGGACGCTGCAGGACGCACGATCACGCCGTTCTACGTGCTCGAGCCAGCTGAATGGATCTCGTTGTTGGCGGTGAACGCTGAGGGTGATGCGATTGTGGTCGAGGAGTACCGTCACGGCGCTGGGATTGTTGCACTCGGGACGATCGGCGGAGCCGTCGAGCCGGATGAGGCACCGCGGGATGCTGCCGCTCGAGAACTACGTGAAGAGACTGGCTACGGAGCCGGCGAAATCATCGAACTCGGCGCAACCTGGGCAAACTTCGGCAATCACAGTAACCGCGTGCACCACTTCCTCGCTCGTGACTGCACGCTCATTGCGAATCAGGCACTCGATGATGGCGAGCTGATCAGGGTGAAACTGCTACCAGTGGAGGCGCTGGGTAAGCAGCTGCCGCAGAGCTTTCACCAGCTGACTTGGTACAAGGCGCTGGCGCACCTCTGACCCGCGTGCAGCACCTTCGGAGAAGTGTCGGATCTTCGGAGGGAATTGCAGAATACGTCCGAGGAAGCTGTACATCCCCGAGGCAAACGCTCAGTTCGCCCGGCGCCACTCGGCGATCAACACGGTGTCAGCACCATCGGTCCATGTGGTGTGGCGCGAGATGTTGAATCCATAGGATGCAGCAGTGCGCGAGAGGTCTTCGATCGTGCGAAACGGCAGATGGCGACGCAGATACGGGCGATGCGCTGAGCCTGCTTCTTCATCTCGGCTATGCGCGCCGTTGGTCTCGGAGAATGTCGCGGTCACCACGCGTCCATTCGGGCGCAGAAGCCGCCGCCACTCGGCGACGGCTTCATCCACGTGGGGAATCACATGCAGCGCCGTCACGCAGGTAATCAAATCGACGGATGCATCGGCAAGAGGTAACGCGGCGACATCTGTTTCAATCCACGAGGCGAGTGGCAGTGCTGTACGAGCGACGGCGATCATCGCGGGTGAGATGTCCGTGCCGGTGAGTCGGAGTTGCGGATTGTGGGCATGAATTGCACGCACGACGAGACCGGTGCCGGTGGCTATATCCAAAACGTCCTGGACGCCCTCGAGCGTTGCGAACTCTGCGGAGGCTTCGGCCACCGCGCGGTGCATGTCGCTCGCATCGTATGTGGCGGCGCGCCCATCGAAAGCGGTGCGGATCGCGTCCAGAGCTTCGTTGGTCATTAGCCCAGCCCGCGCCTCTTCAGCAGCGGGCTGATGTCGGCATCGCGGCCACGGAAGTCGCGGTATGCCGCGAGAGGGTCCTTCGAACCGCCCACGCCCAGCAGACGCGCGCGGAACCGATCGCCGTTCTCGCGCGTGAGGCCGCCGTTCTCTCGGAACCACTCCACGGTGTCGGCGTCGAGTACCTCGCTCCAGATGTAGGAGTAGTATCCGGCGCTGTATCCGCCCGAGAAGACGTGCGCGAAGTACGTTGACGCGTAGCGCGTCGGCACTGCTGGGTTATCGAGGCCGATTTCGGCGAGAGCCGCGGCCTCGAACGCGGCGACGTCGTCCACCGCTTCTCCGGCGGCGATACGGTGCCACACCTGATCGAGCCAGGCTGCAGCAAGGTACTCGCTGGTGTCGTGGCCCTGATTGAAGGCCTCCGCCGCGCGCAGTCGTTTGACGATCTCCGCGTTCAGCGGCTCGCCCGTCTCATAGTGGCGCGCGTAGTTGTCGAGTACTTCGGGCCAAAGGATCCACATCTCGTTCACTTGGCTGGGGAACTCCACGAAATCGCGGAAGACATTGGTGCCAGCGAAGTGGGGGTAGTTCACGGTCGCGAACAGGCCGTGCAACGCGTGTCCGAACTCGTGGAACAGCGTTGTGACTTCATCGAGCGTCAGTAGGGTCGGCTGTCCGTCGCCCGGCCGCGCAACGTTGAGGTTGTTCACCACGACTGCTGCAGTGCCGCGCAGCGCCGACTGGCTCACGATCGGGTTCATCCACGCGCCGCCGCGCTTGGTGTCGCGCGTGTACAGATCGAGAACATAGAGCCCGAGTGGAGAGCCGCCAGGATTGAAGACCTCGAACACGCGCGCACCCGGATGATAGGCGACGAGGTCGTCGCGCTCGGTGAAGCTCACGCCATACAGCTGTGTCGCGGCGTAGAACACCCCGTCCTGAAGCACCCGCTCGGCTTCAAACCAGGGACGCAACGCTGCCGTGTCAATGTCGTACTTCGCGGTGCGCACCTTTTCCGTGTAGAAGGCCCAATCGGGTGCTTCGAGCGCGAACGGCTGATCCTCGCTCGCATCGATGATGGCCTGGAGTGCAGCCTGTTCTGCTCGCGCATTGGACGCCGCAGCGGGCGCAAGCCTGTGCAACAGATCAGACACTGCCTCGGCGCTGCCTGCGGTCTCATCCGCGGTGACGTAGGCGGCATGAGAGACGTATCCGAGCAATCGCGCGCGTTCGGCACGCAGGGAGGCGATCTCGGTGAGCACTCCGCGATTGTCGTGGGCGTTGCCGCGCGCTGCGCGTGAGCGAGACGCCTCCAAGATCCGGCGTCGGCTTTCGCGGTTCGTCAGCGACGCAAGATACGGATGCCCGGTGAACAGCGGCAGCGAAATAAGAAAACCCTCATCGCCGCGCTCGCTCGCGGCACGCGCCGCCGCCGACAATTCGCCATCGGCGAGCCCGTCGAGTTCTTCAGCGCTGGTGAAGAGCACCGCGAGGTCGTTCGTGTCCGCGAGCAGATTTCGCTCGAAGGTGGTTGTCAGGATCGACAGCTGTCGATTCAGCTCGGTCAGTTGCGCCTTGGCCTCATCTTCGAGCGCGGCGCCAGCATGCGTCATCTCACGGAAGTGTCGCTCCACCAGGTAGCGACTCTCGCCATCGAGGTCGAGCTGACCGAGCTGTTCGTGAAGCGTTTTGACCCGCCAGTACAGCTGCGCATCCAATCGTACGGCGTCGTCATGAGCCGCCATGAGAGGTGCGAGTTCTTCATCGATTGCCTGGATCTCGGCGGTGGCATCCGCCGAGCTCACGGTGTAGAACGCATGGACGACGCGTTCAAGCATGGCACCGGCCAGCTCCAGCGGAATCATCGTGTTCTCGAACGTGGGCATCGAACGCACCCGAGTGATCGCGGTGATTTCAGCGAGGTGTTCCTTAAACGCGGCGTGAAACGCTGTCAGGTAGTGCTTTGGCCGAATCGCGGCGTAGTCCGGGAGTGCGTAGGGGAGAGTGGATGGCGTCAGGAGCGGGTTCGCGGCATCGGTCATGAGACGAGCCTATTCTGGAGTAACAGGCGCGGCATAAGTGATGTACAAAGAAACACTTGCAAAGAAAGCTTTGCAAGGATATCTTTGCATTATGACCGCAAACGAGAAGGCTCCCGCACTGCCTGAGCGCCGCGTCCTCGATATTGGCGCCTTGCGTGCGTTGTCTCACCCGCTGCGTGTGCGCATTTTCGACATTCTCGAACAGGAGGGCCCGCAGACGGCCAGTACCCTGGCCGCGATACTGGGGGAGTCCTCTGGAGCGACCAGTTATCACCTCCGCGCTCTTGCACGGCACGACCTCATCCACGAGGTCACGGGCGAACACGGCGGACGCGAACGCTGGTGGGAGCGTCGAGCCGGCGGCATCGTTTACGACTCGCGCGCAGTGCAGGGCTCGCCGGCGGGTGAAGCCGCACTCCAGGTCGCGGTCGCTGAAGTGCAGCGCCGTCGTCATGACGAACTGATGGACTACTTCACCGGCCGTATCGACAAAGAATTGCCCGAATGGGTCGACGCCAGTATTTCGATGACCAGCGGTATCAGCATGACCGTAGAGCAGACGGCCGACCTCATCAAGAAGATTGAGGCGCTCATCGACGAGGCCGCAGAGACGTACCGCGGTCAGAAGGGAGTGGGAGTCAGGCGGGTCAGCGTGCGCTCAGACATCTTCCCGCTCAGAAGTCACACCGAGAAGAAGGAGTCTGGATCATGAGCGCTGTAGCCGTCACTCGTACCGTCGTCGTGCCACGCGGTGCCACGTTTATCGAACGTTCGTCGTTCCGCCTCGCAGCAGCAATGACGCGGTGGGCAACCGCACGTGCAGAACGCCGTGACGATCGTCAGGTGGCCATGCTCGCCGCGATCAAGGCCGAGCAGACGCGCAAAGCAGACCCGCGGGCTGCAGAGCACATGCTGGCACAGGCCGGGATGCGTTGGCGGTAAGCCGGGCCTTCGAGAGGCTCAGAGAGTGCAGCAGAACTGCTCTCAGTCCTGGAACGGGCGGGCGATGACCTCGCCCGAGGCAGCTAGGAGCACTTCCCAGCCCGCATCCAACTCGGCAATCGGGCGTCCCTCCAGCCAGGTGAGTGTCCAATGCCCGCCGGAGACGCGCGCCTCAACCTGGGCTATCGCGGGATGCAGGACCGCAGGGACGGATGCCGGAGCATCCGATCCCGCAACCCAACGCGTACCCAGCTGCATCAGTTCTGCTCCGCGGGGGCGAGTTCGATCTCGGTGACGGCAAGATCTGCTCCCTCGACGATCTCAAGTTCCGAGATGCGGCCGACCGCGCGGAGATCGTCTGCCGCGGCACGCAGTGCTTCGAGTGATTCTGCAGGAGCGGCAATCACCGCGCGTGATACCGGAGTCTTCTGCGAAGCTTTCGCCTCGGTCTTTGCACGACGGATACCGATCAGGGCAGCACTTGCCACGGTGAGGACGGTGGCGTCGCCGCCGGAGAGCTCGCCAGACGAAGGCCACTCCGCCGTGTGAATCGAGCCCTCTTCGAACCAACTCCAGGCCTCTTCGGTCGCAAACGACACGACGGGCGCCAGAAGTCGCAGCAGTGTCGACAGAGCGATCCGCAGCGCGAGCGCGGCGGAAGGCTGTCCGACATCAGTCTGGTCGTAGGCGCGCTCCTTGACGAGTTCGAGGTAGTCGTCACAGAACGTCCAGAAGAACGACTCCGTGATCTCAAGCGCGCGGGCGTGGTCGAAGGCATCGTATGCCGCTGAAGTGTCGCGAACCACGTCGTCGAGAGTGGCCAGCATCGACGCGTCCAGCGCGTGCGTCACCTGTGCCCCCTCGGGGACGGGGAATGACAGCACGAACTTCGCCGCATTGAGGATCTTGATCGCCAGGCGACGGCCGATCTTCATCTGCGTCGGGTTCTGCGGGTCGAACGCGGCATCCACGCCGAGGCGGCTGGAAGCTGCCCAGTAGCGCACAGCATCCGAGCCGTGCTTGTCGAGAATGTCGGCAGGCGTGACGACATTGCCCTTGGACTTCGACATCTTCTTGCGGTCGGGGTCGACGATGAAGCCAGAGATCGACGCGTGCTTCCACGGCGAGCGGCCATCTTCGAGCGTCGAACGCAGCATGGTCGAAAACAGCCATGTGCGGATGATGTCCTGCGCCTGCGGGCGGACGTCGAATGGTGCGACGAGGTTCCACAGTTCCTCATCGCGCTGCCAGCCGCCGGCCAGCTGCGGTGTGAGCGATGAGGTCGCCCAGGTGTCGAGAATGTCGGTCTCCGCTATGAAGCCGCCTGCGACACCGCGCTGGTCTTCGCTGTAACCGGCAGGGACATCGATT
Source organism: Microbacterium sp. (assembly GCA_003524435.1). Classification (GTDB taxonomy): domain Bacteria; phylum Actinomycetota; class Actinomycetes; order Actinomycetales; family Microbacteriaceae; genus Microbacterium. The sequence continues at coordinate 3,957 of DQHP01000103.1, read as the reverse complement.
GTCGGGTCGATCGGTAGCAGCTCGGCAGAAGGCATGAGCACGCGGTCGTAATCGCGATCACCGTTCTCATCGAGTCCGTACCAGACCGGCAGCGGCACGCCGAAGAATCGCTGACGCGAGACGAGCCAGTCGCCGGTGAGGCCGCCGACCCAGTTCTCGTAGCGCACACGCATGAAGTCGGGGTGCCACTGGAGTTCACGGCCGTGCTCAATGAGCTGATCGCGCAACTTCTCATCGCGGGCGCCGTTTCGGACGTACCACTGGCGCGTCGAGACGATTTCGAGCGGGCGATCGCCCTTCTCGAAGAACTTCACGGCGTGGGTGAACGGCTTGGAGGTCTCCAGCAATTCGCCGGACTCTTCCAGCAACTCGGCCATGCGCTTCTTGGCGCTGAAGACGGTCTTGCCTGCGATTTCCGCGTAGGCAGCTTTTCCGGCATCCGATTCGATCACATCGGGAGCGTCTGCGAGAACGCGACCATCGAGGCCGAGAATCGTACGGATCGGCAGATCAAGTTCGCGCCACCACACCATGTCGGTGACGTCACCGAAGGTGCAGACCATCGCGATACCAGAGCCCTTGTCCTGCTGGGCGAGGTGGTGTGCACGCACGGGAACCTCAACATCGAACAGAGGCGTGCGAACGGTCTTGCCGAAGTACGGCTGGTAACGCTCGTCATCGGGGTGCGCCACGAGAGCAACACAGGCAGCGAGCAGCTCGGGACGCGTCGTCTCGATGTGGATATCGCCAGAGCCGTCAGTCTTGTGGAACGCGATGCGGTGGTACGCGGCCTGCTGGTCGCGGTCTTCGAGCTCGGCCTGGGCAATCGCCGAGCGGAAGTCGACGTCCCACAGCGTGGGTGCGAGCGCCTGATATGCCTCACCGCGCTCGTGGTTGCGGATGAAGCCCAGCTGGCTCTGGCGGATGGTCTCATCGGAGATTGTGCGGTAGGTCTGCGTCCAGTCGACGCTGAGGCCGAGCTGGCGAAAGACGTCTTCGAATTGCTTCTCGTCTTCAACGGTGAGCTTTTCGCACAGCTCGATGAAGTTGCGACGACTCACGGGCTGCTGGTCGGCGGCCTTCAGGCTCTTCGCATTGCCTTCAAACGGTGGGGTGAAATCGAAGTCGTAGGGGAGTGTTACGTCTACGCGCACGCCGTAGTAGTTCTGCACGCGGCGCTCGGTCGGCAGCCCATTGTCGTCCCAGCCGATCGGGTAGAAGACGCTCTTGCCGCACATGCGCTCGTAGCGCGCCTTCACATCGGTATGTGTATACGAGAACACGTGACCGATGTGGAGAGAGCCGGATGCTGTCGGCGGAGGCGTATCGATTGAGTAGACGCCGTCACGGCCGAGTTCCGCTGCGCGGATGCGGTCGAATAAATATGTGCCCTGCGCGGCCCACGCGCCATCCCACTTCGCTTCGAGGCCTTCGAGGACGGGCTTGTCTGGAATCTGAGTCTGTGCGGACGCGGCCATGAAGGTTCTCCTTGCGCGATGTATGCGGCACCGTGTGAGCGTGCCTGAGTGTGGGGTGTGGTGACCAGTCTAACGAACCACGCGAGGTGCGGATGCTCAACTATTTCGACCGAGTCTAAAAACCCCGAGTAGACTGAACTGACCCCATTTCTTTTTCCCGAGGATTCGTATGCCCACTTCGCTCGTGCGTCGTATTCTGCCCATCACCGCGCTTGCTGCGGCTGCTTCTCTGGCGCTCAGCGCCTGCGCCGGACCTGCTTCCTCCGAGGGTGGCGCGGTCGGCGGCGAGGTTGTCTGGGCGATCGAGGGAGCCAATCTCTCTGCCGCGCACATGGACCCGCAGACCAGCCAGCTCGACGTATCGGGAATGGTGCAGCGCGTCGTGCTTGACTCGCTGGTCTTCCAAGAGGCTGACGGTTCTTTCTCACCGTGGTTGGCCACTGACTGGGATATCTCCGCCGACGCCACGACCTACACCTTTGAACTGCGTGACGATGTGAAATTCCATGACGGTGAACCCTTCAACGCAGAAGCTGTCAAGGCGAATTTCGATCGCATCGTTGACCCTGAGACAGCATCCGCCCAGGCGGCAAGCATGCTGGGGGCAGATTTCTACGCCGGGACGACCGTGATCGACGAGTTCACAGTAGAGGTGGCATTCACCCAGCCGTACTCGCCGTTCCTGCAAGCAGCAAGCACCGCGAACCTCGGCTTCTATTCGCCGTCGGTACTGGAAGACTCTGACCAACTGAAGGCGGGTGGCCCCGGCGTCAACGTGGGAACCGGGCCGTTCGAGCTGACGGAGTACACGCCCGATCAAGAGCTCGTCTACACCCGCAACCCCGATTACGCCTGGGGTCCTGATGGCGCAAAGGCCGCGAAGTTTGAGACGCTACGGGTCGAGATTCTGCCTGAGGCCTCTGTGCGCACTGGTGTCGTGGAAAGCGGTGAGGCAGACCTTGCCAGCAACATTCCACCGAACCTGGCGACCAACCTGCCCGACACTCTCACTGTCGACTCCAACGAGTACCCCGGCTTGCCGTACTCGCTGTATTTGAACGAGCAATACGGCGTCTTCAACGACGAGAAAGTGCGCCAGGCGTTTGCACGGGGCATTGATATCGACGCCGCTGTGGAGGAGATCTTCTTTGGCCAGTTCCCCCGGGCCTGGAGCATCCTGGGGTCGACGACTCCTGGCTACGACGCCTCGCTGGAGGGCTCGTGGCCCTTCGACCAGGATGCCGCGAACGCTCTGCTCGACGAAGCAGGCTGGACAGACCGCGACAGCGATGGCACCCGCATGAAGGATGGCGAGCGCCTGTCTGTGCGATGGATCGCGTATACGCCGGTATCCGACGATAACGACGCGCTGGGCAATGCTATTCAGTCGGACCTCGCCGACATCGGCTTCGAGGTCACACGCGAAGTGCTCGAGCCTGGCGCCTACAACGCCCAGTACGAGCCGAAGACGTTCGACCTCACCGATTGGGGTTTCTCCGGTGTCGACGGTGACCTGCTGCGCAGCCACCTGCACACTGACGGCTTCCAGAACGCTTCGCAGGTGTCTGATCCCGAGATCGACTCACTGTTGGAAGACGGCATCGCCACCACTGACGCCGACGCGCGAGCGAAGATCTATCAGCAGTTGCAGCAGTGGAATGCTGAGTACACGGCGATCGTGCCCCTTTACAGCCCGTCGCTGATTACCGCGGTGAACGATAACATCGACGGTCTGACCTACGATCTGTACGGACGCCCGCTGTTCTACGCGGTGACGGTCGACTGATTCAGAGGGGGCGCTGTGAAAGCCACCCTGACGCGGATCGCTGGGCTTGTCGCATCCGTCATCGTCGTCCTCTGGGGCGCGGCGACGTTGGCGTTCGTCGCGTTTCGGGTGATTCCCGGTGACCCGGTCTCGGTGATGCTGGGGCCACAGGCTCAGGTGAGCGAAGCGGTCAAAGACGGCATCCGCGCCGAGCTCGGCCTCGATCGTCCGCCATTCGAGCAGTACCTGTCGTACCTCGGGCAGCTCGTACAGGGGAATTTGGGCGAGTCGTATCAGTTGCGGATGCCGGTGGCCGAGGTCATCGGACGTCAGCTCGGCTCCACGCTGCAGCTGACCGCGCTGGCGATGATGCTCGCGGTAGTGCTCGCACTCGTTGTGGCGCTATTCGTCCGCGGGCGTTTCGCCCGCGGAGTCGTCGCGGGAATAGAGCTGATCGTGCTGTCGTCTCCAGTGTTCTGGATCGGGCTTCTCCTGCTCAGCATCTTCGCGTTTGGGTTGGGCTGGTTTCCGGTAGCGGGCACGCGAAATCCGGCGACGATCGTGCTGCCGGCAGTGACACTCGCGCTTCCGGTTGCCGCGCTGCTCGGACAGGTCCTGCGCGACGGTATCGAGGCAGCGGAGCGTCAGCCATTCGCGACGACGGTGCGTGCCCGCGGGGCGGGGCAGGTTCGACTGACCGCACATCACACGCTG
>DQHP01000095.1 GCA_003524435.1 Microbacterium sp. | reverse complement strand
GGCGCTGATCGTCACGGCCCGCCGATCGGCGCGCATCTTCGGCTTGCGACGTGCCTGCGCCGGGCGTGCGGGCGCCGAGGTCGGCGTATCAGTGAGCAGAGCGGTCATCGCTTCTCTCCCTTCTCGGAGAACCTGACGTACACGACGACCAGGCCCATCAGTAGAACCATCCACAGCAGTCCGAGGGCGCCGGCCCGACCCAGGTCGAACCCGGTGAATGCGGTTTCGTAGACAGCGGTCGCGAACGTCTGCGTGGAACCGGCCGGGCCACCGCCGGTGAGCACGTAGATGATGTCGAAGTGCTGGAAGTTCCAGATGAACTCCAGCAGGATCACCAGGCCGATGATGCCGCTCATCTGCGGGACGGTGATCGAGAAGAAGCGGCGCACGGTGCTGGCGCCGTCGATCTCAGCTGCCTCGTGCAGCTCGGGTGGCACGGTCTGCAGGCCGGCGAGCAGCATGACCATCATCCAGGGGAACGACTGCCAGGTCTTGGCGACGATGACCGCGATCATCGCGGTGGTCGGATTAGCGAGCCATGCCTGCGGGTCGTCGATGAGTCCGATCGACTGCAGCAGGGCGTTCATCACGCCGTAGTTGGCGTTGAAGATCCACATCCACAGGAACGAGATCACCACGCCGGGGATCAGCCAGGGGATGAGCATGATCCCGCGCAGGGCCTTCGCGCCGGGGATCCGCGTGTTCAAGGCCAGGGCGAGTCCGAAGCCGATCACGAACGGTGCGATGGTCGTGCCCAGTGTGAAGACGACCGTCTGGGTGAGCAGCTGGGTGAAGTCGCTGGTGAGCACATCGATGATGTTGTCCAGCCCGACGAACTCGCGGCCGGGTTCCACGAGGCTCTGCTTGAAGAACGCGGTGATCAGGGCGGTGACCAGCGGGTAGACCACCACGGCGGCCAGCAACGCGAGCCCGGGCGCGGTGAGCAGAAGAGCGAACATCCCGTCGGACAGCCGCCGGGGTCGCGTTGGCGGGTCTGCGTGTGATGTTTTGAGGGAAAGTGTCATGTATGGACGTCCTTGGCCTTCGGGGCAACAGCAGGACCGGTGCCTGTTGTTACGAGAGATTCCAGTGTTTCCAATGATGGGCGCCTGCGTCAACTCAAGTTGATCACTTTTCCGTAACGAGATAAATTGAGGGAAGCTGGGAAAATTTGTAGAATGCGTGCAAAATAGGTTCGGATCGATGGTTGATTAGCGATTATCGATTGAGTAGGCTCACCTATGGTCGTTCGACTCGACCGTCGCGGGCGATATCCGCATCCACAGGAGAACAATCGGAGACGCAATGAAGCGTGCACTGGCAACGATCGCCCTCGCGGCGATGATCGGCTCGGCGATTGCTGTCGCGCCGGCATCGGCTGCAGATGGCCCGGCTCTCTACGTGGCACCGGGCGGTGATGACAGCGCAGCGGGCACGATCGACGCGCCACTGGCCACGCTTGAAGGAGCGCGCGACCGCATCCGACAGGTCAAGGCCGGCGCCGGCTTGTCGGAGGGTATGACGGTGTACCTGCGCGAGGGCGAGTACAGTCGCAGCTCGTCGTTCCTGCTCGGCAAGGAGGATTCCGGCACCGCCGAGAACCCGATCGAATACCGGTCGTACCCGGGAGAGACGGCCACCCTTTCGGGCGGCATGGATCTGCCGCGCGACGAGTTCACCGCCGTCACGGATGCCGCTGTAACCGACCGAATCATCGAGAAGTCCGCACACGACAAGGTGCTCGAGATCGACCTCATGGACATGGGGCTCGCCGACTACGGGCAGCTCAGCAGGCACGGTTACTGGATGGCCAACGACGTCAGCGAGACCCCGCCGATGGAGCTGTTCGTCGAGGGGCAGGGCATGACCCTCGCGCGTTGGCCCAACGCCGAGGCATCTTCACCGACCGTGCAGATGGGCGACATCATCGACCCCGGCCCCACCCGCAAGGACGCCGATCTGCAGGAGCGCGGCGGCACGTTCAGCTACAACTACGACCGCCCCAAGTACTGGACCGAGGCCTCCGACGTTTGGCTCGACGGCATCTTCGGCTACAGCTGGGAGTGGTCGTACAACAAGATCGAGAAGATCGACACCGAAGCCAAGACCATCACGCTGCGCTACGGCGAGATGTCCGGGATCATGAAGAGCTGGTTCCCCGACTTCCACTTCGCGCAGAACCTGCTCGAAGAGCTTGACGCCCCCGGCGAGTACTACATCGACCGCGACGCCGGAAAGCTGTACCTGATCCCGAACGCCGCGTTCACCGAAGGCCGCGGTGACGTCACTGTCACCACATTGAACGAGCCGATGATCCGCGCAGAAGACGCCTCGCACATCACCATCGACGACGTCGTGATGGAGTACGGCCGGGCAACCGCAGCCGTCATCCTGGGTGGGTCGAACGTGACAATTTCGCATGCCGACATCCGCAACTTCACGGACGGCGGCGTGCTGATCAACTCCCCAGGCCGGTACACCTACGACGGCATCCCGATCAACCGCGGCGGCCGCGACCACGCCGTCACCGACTCGCGCATCACGCATGTCGGCGGCGTCGGCGTCGTGCTGCAGGGCGGCGACAAGAAGACCCTCGAGCCGGGCCGCAACCGTGTCGAGAACTCCGAGATCGCCGACTTCGCGTACTACCACAAGGCGTATAACCCGGGCGTGATGTTCGACGGCGTCGGCAACGTCGCGAAGAACAACAAGATCCACGACGCCCCGCACCCCGGCATCATCGTGCACGGCAACGATCACCTCTTCGAGCGCAACGAGGTGTACGACGTCTGCAAGATGTTCAACGACCTCGGCGCGATCTACATGAACTCCGGCATGACCCCGCAGCAGCGCGGACACGTCTTCCGTGAGAACCACTTCCACGACATCGGCGTGGGCATGGCCGGCGTCGAGGGCATCTACGCCGACAACTTCACGTGGGACCTCACGATCGAGAAGAACGTGTTCGTCAACATGGGCAACGCCGCAATCAAGAGCGGCTCGGCCGACTACATCAACGCGACGAACAACGTCTTCGTCGACGCCTTCGCCCCGTACGACAACTACGAGCAGTGGATGGGCGACCAGGAGGGCAACGTCGTCGACCAGTCTTACATGCCAGAGTGGGAGCGCGTCTTCGAGGAGAACAACGACTTCGTTGGCACGCCGTACCTCGAGAAGTACCCCGAGCTCGAGCACTTCTTCGATGACAACCACTACTACCCGAACAACAGCACGTTCGCGAAGAACGTCGTCTGGAACCCGAACCGCAAGCCGATCGCCGGAATCAACGACCAGGGTGCGAAGGACGGCAAGAACTTGCTGAACTACGGCGTCAACATGGTCGCCAACGCCGATCCCGGGTTCGTTGACGCGGCGAACGGCGACTACACGCTCAAAGCCGACTCCGAGGTGTTCACGAAGATTCCCGGGTTCGAGGCCATCGCGTTCGACCAGATCGGTCTGCAGGGCCACGTCGGCCATTCGCAATCGCCGGAGAGCATCGGGCTCGACGGCGTCGCCTTTAATAGTGACCAGCTGCTGCTGGACGCCGGCGACGAGGTTCGGCTGCAGGCGGTGCCGCTGCCGTGGAACGCCGCGGATGCTGCGATTGCGTACACGTCGGCCGACGACTCGGTCGTGACCGTGAACGACAAGGGCATCGTGCTCGGCATCGGCCCGGGAACCACGACCATCACGGCGACGGCGAAGTCGGATGCCACCAAGATGGCCACCATCGAGGTGATCGTCTCGGAGGGCGACGGCGTGCTGCACTTCACCGATTTCGAGTCGGGAGCTAACGGCTGGCCAACCGACCCGAACCGCAGCATCCAGGTCGATGCAGACGGCAACAAGGTCTACCGCATCGCGAACGGCGCGAACTCGCTGCTCCCGCGCGACTTCAGCCAGTTCGTGCTCGACTTCGACGTCACGCCGCCCGCGGGCGAGGACGTGAAGTCCGACCTGCTCATCTACAACCGCAACCAGAACGGCGGCGGGTACATCCGCTACCGCAACGCCGAGGCCGGCCCCACCTGGAGCATCTTCGACAGTAACTGGCAGATCGTCGCCGAGAAGGTGCTGCCCGCCGGTGAGGGACTGCCGAACGGCGAGACCTCGCACGTGCGCATCGCCGTGCAGGACGGCACGATCCGCATCGTCGCCAACGGCCAGGTGTCGCTCGAGGGCAAGGACCCCGCACCCGGAGCCCCGGGTCGCGTCGGGTTCTACGTTGAAGGCTTCAAGACCCTCGACCTCGACAACATCGGGTTCTCGCTGTCGGATGTGCCGGTGACCGGCGTCGTGCTCGATGCCGAGAACGTCGCGTTGAACACGGGTGAGCGGCACACGGTGAAGGCGACCACCGCTCCGGAGGATGCCAGCGACACTCGCGTGAGCTGGACGAGCGCCGATCCGAGGATCGCGACCGTCGTCGACGGCCGTATCGTCGGCGTCGGCGAGGGGACGACGACCGTCAACGCGGCATCCGTCGCCGACCCGACGCTGACCGCGCAGGTCACCGTGACGGTCACGGATGCCGAGTACCCGACGCTGCGGCTGAACGAGCAACTGACGGATGCCGCGAACTGGAGCGTTGCGAACGGGATCACCGTCGACGAGAACGGCGTGAAGCTGAGCGAGCAGGGCGTGTTCGGGTACAAGGCCGCGAAGTTCGGCTCGACGTTGCTGCAGGTCGAGGCAGACTTCGGCAAGTTCGACGGCGGCTGGTACGGCTTCCAGGTGCGCTCGGATCAGACCGGCATCCCGGCCTGGCAGAACTCGAACACCGGATACCTCTTCACCATCAAGGAGGACGTGATCGAGTTCCAGAGCTGGACGCCAGGGCAGACGATGCTCGACATCATCCCGAACACTGTCATCCAGCCCGAGAGCACGCACCTCATCGAGGTCGGGGCGATCGACGAGAGTGGCGCCACTCGCGTCGTGCTGCGCGTGGATGGCGAGACCGTGTGGAACGTGCTGGATGCGCGCGAGAATCTGCGCATCGGCGCCGAGGGGTTCTTCAACCTGTACCACTACGGCAAGACCAACACGTTCGCGGTGCGTCCCGCCCCGTCGGATGCCGAGGTGGTGTCGATCTGCTGGTCGAAGGACGCTGATCCGAAAACCCGGTATCTGCGTGGTGAGCCGCTCGATGTGACGGGTATGTTGCTGGATGCCACCTGGAGCGACGGTCGCGTCACGCAGCAGGAGGTCACGGCCGATATGGTGAGGGGCTTCGACAGCGGAAAGGTGCGTCCGCACCAGACGCTGACAGTGACCTATCAGGAGGCTACGACGACGGTGAAGACGTCGGTTCGACCGAAGCTGAAGAAGGAGAAGTGGGAAGTGCAGCGATGCGGCTGAGTTTCATCGGCGACTCCATCACGGATGCTGGGCGCGACCGCGCCGACCACCGATCTTTCGGGGACGGGTACGTGGCGCTGCTGGCGCCCGAGCTGATGGCCGGCGGTGCCGAGGTGTTCAACCTCGGCACCGCCGGCGACCGCGCCGTGGACCTC
>DQHP01000116.1 GCA_003524435.1 Microbacterium sp. | reverse complement strand
CCGCTCGTGCCGCTGTGGCTCCGCCCACGCCCGGGCCCGAGTCGAGCGTCAAGCGCGGCTTCTTTCGTCGTCGCGCCTGAAACACCCCGGCTCGTGCCCCGTCCCGATCTATGCGCGACGAGCGCCGGACGCGCCTAGGCTGGAGATATGACTGATGTTCTCCCCGCAGGCCTTGCCACAGAAGAGTTCAGCTCCGACATCCGCCCGCAGGACGACCTGTACCGGTATGTCAACGGATCTTGGATCGATCGCACCGAGATTCCGGGCGATAAGGCTCGCTGGGGGTCGTTCCACCTCCTTGCTGAGCAGGCCGAGAAGCACGTACGCGAAATCATCGAAGAGTCACAAGACGCTGCGGACGGAACGCTTGAGCGCAAGATTGGTGACCTCTTCAGCAGCTTCATGGACACAGCAAGCATCGACGCAGCCGGTGTCACGCCGCTGCGCGAAACGCTCGCCGAGATCGATGCAATCGACAGCATTCCCGCGCTGCTTTCCCTCGCTGGCGCCTACGAGCGCGACGGCCGGGCACACATGATCGGCTTCTACGTCGACGGTGACCCTGGCAATCCAGAGCGCTATATTCCGGTGCTGGTCCAGTCGGGCCTCTCCCTGCCTGACGAGAGCTATTACCGCCTCGACAGCTTCGCCGAGATCCGCGCCGCGTACGGGGCGCACCTCGAGCGTTTGCTTGCGCTCGTCGGCATCGCGGATGCTGCGGGTGAAGCTGATCGCGCGATCGCGCTTGAGACCGAGATCGCCTCTCACCACTGGGACAATGTGCGCAGCCGCGATGCGGTCGAGACGTACAATCTCAAGTCCTGGGACGACTTCCAGGCGCTGGTCGGCGTCGATCTTGCGCCGTGGCGGGATGCCGTCGGCCCGACGAATCCGGATGCTTTCGCCGAGGTTGTCGTCAGCCAGCCGAGCGCATTCGAAGGCCTCGGTGCGCTCCTCACCGCCGAGCACCTCGACGGTTGGAAGGCGTGGCTACGCGCACAGGTCGTGCATGCTGCCGCCGCATTCCTCACCGATGACTTCGTGCAAGAGAACTTCTCCTTCTATGGCACCGAGCTCACCGGTGTCCCCACGATTCGCGAGCGTTGGAAGCGTGGCGTCTCGGTCACCGAGGGTGCGCTCAGCGAGGCAATCGGCAAGGTCTACGTCGGACGGCACTACCCGCCGACGGCGAAGGCAGCGATGGACGAACTCGTCGCGAACCTCATTAAGGCTTACCGGCAGAGCATCACGACGCTCGAGTGGATGAGTCCTGAGACGCGCGAGCGTGCCCTCGAGAAGCTCGATGCTTTCACCCCGAAGATTGGCCACCCCGAGGTGTGGCGTGACTACTCGTCGCTCGAGATCGACGCCACAGACATCTTTGGCAACGTTCGCCGCGCGAACATCTTCGAGCACGACCGCAACGTCGACAAGGTCGGAAAGCCCATTGATCGTCTGGAATGGCACATGCCGCCGCAGATGGTCAATGCGTATTACAACCCCTCGATGAATGAGATCGTTTTCCCGGCAGCGATTCTGCAGTATCCCTTCTTCGACGCATCGCGAGACGCCGCCGCCAACTACGGTGGAATCGGCGCAGTGATTGGCCACGAACTTGGCCACGGTTTCGATGATCAGGGCAGCCGCTATGACGGGTCTGGCAAGCTCAACGACTGGTGGACGGACGCTGACCGCACCGCGTTCGAGGAGCGCACAAAGGTGCTGATCGCGCAGTACGACGAGCTCGTTCCTGTCGGTTTCGCGGAGGAGAACCACGTCAACGGTGCTCTGACGATCGGTGAGAACATCGGCGATCTCGGTGGTCTCGGCATCGCCCTGAAGGCCTACGAACTCTCGCTCGGTGGTGCCGAGGCACCCGTCATCGATGGGCTCACCGGTGTGCAGCGACTGCTGCTGAGCTGGGCGCAGGTCTGGCAACAGAAGAGCCGAGACGCCGAGACGATTCGTCTGCTCACGATCGATCCGCACTCGCCGAATGAGTTCCGTTGCAATCAGATTGTGCGCAATATCGACGCGTTCTACGATGCGTTTGAGGTTGCGGCATCCGACGCTCTCTACTTGGCTCACGATCAGCGCGTGACGATCTGGTAATAGTTATCCACAGGGCCGTGATACGGCCGGAGTGATCGGGCTACGATAGCCAAGGCTGCTGGGGGCTGTGCCCTCGGTAGCGCCCCCTCCCCCCAAAAACACCTTCCTGGGAAGGACAACGCGTGGGTGCTCCCCCCACCCCTGAACCCGCCGACGATTTTGTACCAACCGCAACGTTGCGCCGATCACGTCGTAGCTCCCGACGACCGCCGCGCCGTGCGGCCATCGGGCGAAGGTCGTTTGTCACTACACTGCGCTCGTTAGAGGCATTAGCTGGCGACGGCGCCAAGGTCTCGGTTGCCGTAACCGACCTCGACAACGGCAACCAGGTGTTCGCGGGCGATGACCATGTCACTCTGCCGATCGCGGGGCTCGGCGTCGTGCCGTTGCTCATTGAAGTCGCTGCCGGCTTTGAAACTGGGACGCTTGATCCGCTCGAGATCATCGACCGCTCAGCGACCGAAACGGTGGTCGGCTCTGGCCTGTGGCGTAATTTGCGAGCACCAGCTCTGCCGCTGACTGACCTCGCCGTCCTCGCTGCCACGGCTGGTGACCCGATCGCCGTCAATGCGTTGCTGCAGCGCGTCGGGCATGAGCGGGTGAGCGAGCGCATCGAGTCGTTAGGGCTCAGCCATACGGCTCTTCTCGACCGATTCCGGGATCGACGCGGGCCCGATGACGCCCCGCATGTCTCGGTCGGTAGCACTGGTGAACTGGCGGGTTTATTCTCCGCGCTCGTGAATTCGAACGTGGTTGATGCTGCGGTGAGCGCCCAGGTGTCCGAGTGGTTGAGCTTGAACCAAGACCTCAGCCTGGTTGCCACGCCCACGGGGCTGGATCCGTTCGCACATGATTACGACGAGCATGGCCTGTTGTTCATCAACAAGACGGGCCGAGACCGAGGAGTCCGTGCCGAGGCCGGTGTCCTCGCCGGTCCGCGAGCGGGCATCGCCTACGCGATGGTTGTGTGTTTCGATGACCTGTCTATCGCGCACCGACTGCGGGCGCACGACGCGTTCCGCCTGTTGGGGCTCGAGCTGATGGAGTACACGCACTAAGACCGCACTAGGCGTTGGTCCCGCCCCGGGCCAGCTGATCCCGTAGCGGGCGCTAGTCCCGCACCGGGCCAAACTCCCGCTTTGGATCAAGTGCCTGCACTACCGGCTCTAACGCGTCGGCGAGCTGTTCGAGCTGTGCCGGTGTGAGGCGGTCGAGCACGAGTTCGTGCGCCGTTCTGAAGTGACCAGGGGTGGCGAGAACGAGTTGCCGGCGGCCCTGCGTGGTGAGCTTGAGTAACACGCTGCGCCGATCCGCCGCGCTTTCTTCGCGCTCTATGAGATCGCGTTGTTGCAGCCGGTTGACCACCTTGGATGTGCGGGGGACGGTCGCGTTCGTTGACGCCGCCAGGTCGCTGAGGCGCAGCGAGCCGTTGCGTTGCAGGGTGCTGAGCAGGATGAACTCGTAGTGCGTGAACGAAGCATCGCGCTGCAGCTGTGCATCGAGTGCTGCCGGCAGCAGTTCGGCCGTGCTGACGAGCGCAAGCCATGCCCGCGACTGTTGCGGTGTCATTCGAGTGAGGGAAGTGGCCATGTTGCCATTCTGCCGGGAATAGTTGCCGAGGCAAGCAGGTTGTGTCTTTTAGTTGGCGCAGCATCCGGCGTCGTCGGCGACGTGCTCACGGGATGGTCCTCGCTGTTCGTGAGCAGATCAGCTGGACAGGTGGCTTCGCCGTCGTAGCTTGAGCGCCCCGCCCGTCGCTTCCGTATGCTCGAGGCATGCACGATTGGACTCCTCACCGTCGAGATGACGGCGAACTGCTCGGGTGGATTCACCCCGCGGGCGATGACTGGACGGCGGTAGACATTCTCGGGCGCCCCGTGAGCGGCCCCGGCGAATGGCTCGACGTCGAGGCCGCGTTAGAAGAGCACGGCCTCGCCTGGCTTGCTGACCCGTGGATGCTCGAAGGCGAGACCGAGCGACCGCTCCGCGTGCGCATGGTTGAGGTCACTCCCAATCATGACGGCATCCCGGGCCGCATCGTGGTCAAGGTTGATGATTATGGTGATGTCAGTCGTCCCGCATCCGAGCCGATCGTGCTGTCCTGGCCAGTTCCATCCCGGCTACGTCCGCCCCAGCCTGGTGACCCCGACGGCTACACGCTCTGAGGTCGCTCACGTCTTCGGCCGCGTCTCGGGCTCTGCCGGCGACGTCAGCTCGGAAGCGACGGGCGTGGTTCGATCGCGCGGTTCTTCGGAATCAGCAATGACAGCACCAAAGCGATGAAGCCGGCGATGATCGCGAGCCAGAAACAGACGTCGAAAGCCTCTCGGGTTGGTATCGCGACCCCATCAACCTCGACGCTCATCGCGGCGAGCACGCCGCCCATGACCGCTGACGCGCTCGATGTGCCGACCGACCGAAAGAGCGCATTGAGTCCGTTGGAGGCCCCGGTCTCATTCGCAGGCACCGACCGCATGATGATCATGGGCATTGCAGCGAAGGTGAAGCCGATGCCTACGCCGATGATCGCATTGGCGATGAGGATGTGCACCCACTCGGTCGACCACACGAGCACGAAGACATAGGCGATCACGATCGCCGCAGCGCCGGCGGTGAAAAGCGGGCGCGGACCGATCGTGCGCTCCAGCCACCCTGACAGCGGTGAGATCACCATCATGACCAGCCCCGAGGGCACGATGATGAATGCGGCCGTGAGCATGTCTAGGCCGAAACCAGAACCGGTTTCGACCGGGAGTTCCAACATCTGCGGAAACGTGACGTTCGACGAGAACAGTGCAAAGCCCATCCCGATCGCGGCGATGTTGGTAAGCAGTACGGCAGGCCTCGCCGCGACGCGCAGATCGAGCAGTGGGTCAGTGGTGCGCAGCTGATACCAGCCCCACAACAGCATGACGAGCAGGCCACCGAGGAGGAGTGTGAGACCGATTGGCGAGGTCCAGCCCCACTCGGCCCCGCGAGAGACGTACAGAAGCAGTCCGGTGAGGCCTATGGCGAGGCCGACGGCGCCGAGAATATCCAGCCGGCCGGGGGAGAGTAACACGTCTTCGGGAACGAACAGGAAGATCAGAACCAGGCCAATGACGCCGAGCCCGGCCGCGAGCCAGAAGAGCGAGTGCCAGTCGGCGTTGAGTGCGAGGTAAGCCGCGGCTGGCATGCCGAGGGCGCCGCCCACGCCCATGGTCGCACTCATCAGCGCGACCGCGGTTCCCAGCCGATTCGTCGGCAGAATGTCGCGCATGATTGCGATGCCGAGCGGGATGACGCCGGTCACAGCGCCCTGAAACGCGCGGCCGATGATTACTCCGACGATGGAGGTCGAAAGCGCGGCGACCACTGAGCCGACAATCAAGAGCACCAGTAGGACGAAGACAACACGTCGCTTGCCGTACATATCGCCGAGACGCCCCGAAATCGGGGTGGCAATGGCGGCAACGAGAAGTGTGATCGTGACGACCCACGTGGTGTCCTCGCGGGACGCATTCAGCAAGTGCGGCAGTTCAGCCTGGAGCGGCACGACCAGCGTGAACATGAACGCCGAGACCAAGCCCGCAAACGCGAGTGCCGCAACAGTCAGGCCACGGTTAGGGGTGCGGGAGAGCCGTTTCCTAGCTCTCTCATCGCTATTTCCCACTCAGACAGGCTATCGGCCAAAGGGGAGGTCGGGGTCAATCCTGTAACAGTCGCGGCGGCGCGGTGCCCGTCCTGCCTGCGAAGGACGCCGGATTGGGAGATACGTGCTGAAGAGAGCAGACTGTGACTGTGCGAAGCATCCGTGATCTCGACACCGTTGAACTCATTCTTGACGCGCAGAGCCTGCTGGATTCCATCCGTGGGCCTGAACGCGTTATCGACGCTGGCACCTTGCGTGCGCTCCAGCAGTCCGGTAATTATGTCGTTGGATTCTTCGATGACGAGGATGGCGCGGAGCGCATGGTGGGGTCATCTATCGCGTTCTTCGGCGCTCCAGGCCGACGACGGATGCACTCGCACATCACGGCGCTGTTGCCCGAGTATCGCGGGCGTGGGTGGGGGCGCGAGCTCAAAGAGCACCAGCGGCAGTGGGCCTTCTCGCAAGACGTTGGTTGCATCACCTGGACGTTCGATCCGCTGGTTGCGCGCAACGCGCACTTCTTCATCTCCGTGCTCGGCGCGCGAGTTACTGGTTACTCAGTGAACAATTACGGCATCTTCGGCGGCGGTGACGCAGGGGATGAGAGTGACCGCCTCGATGTGGAGTGGGCCCTCGCCGACATTGCTAAGGCGCCGGCGGAAGAGACCGTCGTGGCGACGCTAGAGATTCCCTCGGATGTCGAGTCGATGCGCGAATCGGATCCGGATGCTGCGCATGAGTGGCGCACGCGCCTTCGCGCGCAGATGGAAGAGTTGCGCGGACGCGGGTTGAGAATCGCAGGCTTCGACGTGAAGCGCGGGTATCTGTTCACTGCGTGATTCGTCTGCTTCTATGGGGAGATGAGTTCCGAAGCAGAAGTTGCGCAGCATCCCGCTGAATCACCGTTTCATTCACGTTTGCCAATTGGTGAAGTGCTGGATGCCTCGACGCTGAGCGACGGGTTGCCCTGGGCATTCGAAGAAATCCGGATGCGGCCACTTGAGCCGATGGTCGTACCAGAGAAGCCGCGCGGCGGCGAGATGGATCCCTCCGAGTGCGGTCCATGTAGGCCGTCGCCGAACATAATCTGGCAGGACGATCGTTGGCAGGTGAGTGTGATGCCAGGGCCGCGCGGGCTGCCGTTCATGGCGGCGATCTCACCTCGCGAGCATTGGCTGCTCGAGGATGCGCCGGTTGAGGTCCTCTCTGATCTGGGTCCGCTGATGCAGCGGGTCTCGGAAGCGGTGAAAACCATTCCTGGCGTCGCTCGCTGTCACTTCGGCCGCTGGAACGACGGATCCGCTCATCTGCACATGTGGGCGCTCGCGCGCCCCGCCGGCATGATGCAGGGGCGCGGCGCGGCACTTGCCTTCTGGGATGACGTGCTTCCCCCTCTTCCGCAAGAGATGGCCGACGAGCACACTCGCATCGTCGCCGAGTCGCTCGCGGCCGGTGGAGGAGAGAAGTTCCCGAACCGATGATCGGAGGCGGTGCCCCCGCCACCTCACGGCTGCCCCCCGGCAATAGCGCGGATAGTATGGAAGGCGCCCGCGTTCTCGGGCGAATCCCCGCCGCATGCGACCATTGGAGCCACCATGGCCGAACAGTCCCGCCTCGATAAGGTCATCAGCCTCGCCCGCCACCGCGGGTTCGTGTTTCAAGCAGGTGAGATCTACGGCGGTTCGCGTTCAGCCTGGGACTACGGTCCCCTCGGTACCGAGCTCAAAGAGAACATCCGTCGCCAGTGGTGGCAGACCTTCGTTCGTGGACGCGGCGACATGGTCGGCCTTGACTCCTCGATCATCCTCCCCAAGCGTGTGTGGGAGGCCTCTGGCCACGTCGCAACTTTCAGCGACCCGCTGGTCGAATGCCTCCAGTGTCACAAGCGTCACCGCGAGGATCACCTCCTCGAAGCCTTCGAGGCGAAGAAGGGCCGTAAGCCTGAGAACGGCATGGCCGACATTGCCTGCCCCGATTGCGGTACGCGTGGCAAGTGGACAGAGCCCCGATCGTTCTCCGGTCTGGTGAAGACCTACCTCGGCGTCGTCGATGACGAGTCGGGACTGTATTACCTGCGCCCCGAGACCGCTCAGGGCATCTTCGTGAACTTCGCGAACGTGCTCACCGCAAGCCGCAAGAAGCCGCCGTTCGGCATCGGCCAAGTCGGTAAGGCGTTCCGCAACGAGATCACCCCCGGAAACTTCATCTTCCGCACCCGCGAGTTCGAGCAGATGGAAATTGAGTTCTTTGTGCCGCCCGCCGAAGCGCAGGAATGGTTTGAGCACTGGGTTGAGGCATGCTGGGCATGGTTCATCGACCTGGGTATCGACGCAGAGAACATGCGCCGCTTCGATGTTCCTGAAGATGAGCGCGCGCATTATTCCGCGGGCACGATCGACTTCGAGTATCGCTTCAACTTCGCGGGATCCGAGTGGGGCGAGCTGATGGGTGTCGCCAACCGCACCGATTTCGATTTGAACAGCCACTCCGAAGCATCCGGTCAGAGCCTGTCGTACTTCGACCAGGCATCGGGCGAGCGTTACACGCCCTATGTGATCGAGCCGTCCTTCGGCCTGACGCGCTCGATGATGGCGTTCCTCGTCGACTCGTATGTCGAAGAAGAAGTCCCCAACGCCAAGGGCGGCACCGACACTCGCACCGTGCTCAAGCTCGACCCGCGTCTGGCTCCGGTCAAGGTCGCTGTCCTGCCGCTGTCGCGCAATGAGCGCCTCTCGCCGCTCGCTCGCGAGGTCGCTGACTCGCTGCGCGGCCGCTGGGCCATCGACTTCGATGACGCTGGCGCCATCGGTCGCCGCTACCGCCGCCAGGATGAGATCGGAACCCCGTTCTGCGTCACGGTCGACTTCGACTCGATTGACGATAACGCCGTGACAGTGCGTGACCGCGACACGATGGAGCAGGAGCGCGTACCGGTCGCTGAGCTGAACGACTACCTCGCGGAGCGTTTGAAGGGCGCCTGAGCTGCTCCCTCTCACTTTGTTTCGCTGACCCCCCCCGTCTTGCTGTCGACCCCCCGTCGTGCCAACGCGACTACGTCGGGGCGTCGGCGGCAAGACGGGGGCTCGGCATACGCGGCGTGGATGAGCAGACATCACCGTCGGCCGCCATGGGACGATGGCAGTGTGGAGACGACAACTTTCGCCGCGACCGACGGCTTTGCGCACACCGCCCTCGTCGGGGTCACCGGCCCCGAGCAGACCATTGCTGCGCAGGGAGACCCGCATGCTGCGCTTGCGCTGGCATCGGTGAGCAAGCCGCTAACGGCGTGGGGAGCGTTGATCGCCGTCGAACGCGGACTCATCGACCTCGACGAGCCCGCGGGCCCGGAAGGCTCGACTGTGCTCAATCTGCTCGATCACACCAGCGGGCTACCCTTCGAGGGTGACCAGTCACAGGCTGCTCCCGGCACGCGCCGCATCTACTCGAACGCTGGGTTCGATGCTCTGGGTGCGCACATAGCGGAAGCTGTGGGCACGCCATTTTCCGACTGGATGAGCCGCGAGGTCACGACGCCTCTTGGGATGACGGAGATCGAGGTGACCGGCCGGCCCTCCGCCGGCTACCAGGCATCGATTGCCGACCTGCTGCTCTTCGGGCGCGAGGTGCTGCGGCCGACGCTGATCCCTGCGGCGCTGAGAGATCTCGCGCTCAGGGTCTCACGGCCAGGGCTGCGCGGAGTCGTCCCCGGCTACGGCTCATTCGATGACAATCAGTGGGGTCTGGGGTTCGAGCTGAAGGGAGTCAAGAGCCCGCACTGGCTGAGCGACTCGTTCGCGCCGGAGACGGCCGGGCACTTCGGCGGACAGGGCAGCTTCTTCTTTGTAGACCGCTCTCGCGATCTTGCCGCCGCTTTCCTCTCGGGCGTGGCTTTCAGCGACGAGCACAAGCGCATCTGGCCGCCGCTCACCGAAGAGATCGTCTCGCGCTACGGCGCTCGTTGAAGCCTGCCTGACTCGCGGAGCGAGTTTGAGACACGCATGGAAAAGCTATTGCGTGACGGTCAGGTCGATCTGGTCGCTCCCGCCCGCCTTGACCCAGGCGAGAGAGCGGTGCAGGATGCCACGCAGCACATCGAGATCAATGTCGTCAAGGTTCTTCAGATAGAGGCAACCGGCACCGGTCGTGTGCGGGCCGAGCGTGGAGAGCGCCTCAGCGTGGGCGCTGACACCGTCAAGCAAGTAGATCGTGCTGGCGGCCTTGCGCGGAGCGAAGCAGATGACGGGTGAGTCGCCCTCGTTGCCGGTGGGGTAGCGGTAGTGGCAGGAACCGAAGCCGATGATGGTTCCCCAGGTCGCGGGTTCGTGGCCTGAGATCTCCTGCATGAGGGCGGTCAGCGTCTCCGCGTCACGTCGTCGTATGGCGGGGGATGCCGAGGCGATCAGTGCCGCGATATTCGTACCGGTCTTCTTCATCGCCCCATTATCCGTCAGTCGATGCAGCGTCCGTGTCGGTCTCGGGCGTGAGGTTAGGAAGCGCACGGCTGCCAAAGTCATGCCGCAGTGCACTCAGTGCTGCATGCCAGCCGGCCAGGCCATGAACGCCTGGACCCGGAGTTGTCGAGGAGGAGCACAAATACACGCCGGGCATTGGTGTGCGCCACGGGTCAGGGCTGACCACTGGGCGACGCAGCAGTTGCGTCAGATCGGGTGTTCCCGCAGCGATGTCACCTCCCGGATAGTTCGGATTGTGGGACTCCACCTCCACCGCTGTGCGCGATGACGTGGCGAGGACCGTGTCGCGGAAGCCCGGTGCGAACCTCTCTATCTGTCCGATCACCGCGTCAGCACGGTCAGCGTGCGAGCCCGCAGGAACATGGGTGTAGGCCCAGAGCGTGTGCTTACCTGCCGGTGCGCGAGTGTCGTCAAAGACGGATGGTTGCGAGACGAGCACGTACGGATTCTCTGGGAGATCGCCGCGCGTCACCGCATTCTCCGCGGCGGCGATCTCGGCTCGTGTGCCCCCGACATGCAGCGTCCCGGCCTGACGCAGCTCGGGATTCGTCCACGGCACTGGCTCGGAAAGGGCGAAGTCGACCTTTGCCACGGCATTGCCATAGCGGAAACGAGACAGTGCGCGCCGATAGCGTGCCGGCATCCGTTTCCCGGCGATTCGGAGCAGAGCCCGCGGCGTGACATCGAACAGCGTCACCCGCGACGGAGGGAGCTCGTCAAGCGAGGTCACTTCGTGATCGGTCACAAGCTCGCCGCCGTGCGCTTGCAGATCCGCGACCATTGAATCGATGATCGCCTGGCTGCCTCCGATCGGTATCGGCCAGCCCTTCGCATGACCATATGCGGCGAGTGCGAGTCCAGCTCCGGCGCTTGCCAAACTCGGAAGCGGCAGGATCGTGTGCGCAGCGACACCGGTGAGTAGCGCCGGCGCAATATCTTCACGGAAGCGCGCGTTCCACAGCAGCGTGCCCTGCTCCATCGCGCCGAGTCCGAAGAGGGCGGCGGTGGGAATGTCGCGCGGCACCCGCAACAGCGTGTCACCGGTGAAGTCGGCGACTCGCGTGGCCCGGTCCACGAGCGGACGCAGCAACGAGGAGTAGGCCGCACCGTCACGTCCGAGGTCGTCCCGCGTGCGGTCGAGATCCCGGTACGCGATGCCAGCTCGTCCGCCATCGAGTGGATGGGCGAACGAAATGTCAGGCACCGCGAATGGCACCCGCTGGGAGAGGTCGAACTCCCGGAAGAAGCGTGATTCCAGCGCCAACGGGTGCACCGCAGAGCACACGTCGTGGTGAAAGCCCGGCAGCGTGAGTTCCGCCGTGGCCGCGCCGCCCCCGGGCGTGGA
>DQHP01000001.1 GCA_003524435.1 Microbacterium sp. | reverse complement strand
AGTACCACCCCCGCCAACAGCGTTACTCGCCAGCCCAAGCGCCGCAGAGCCGCCGGAACCGTTGTCTGCACCGCGACCGTGGCCGCCATCATCACGGCGTTCACGAGCCCTGCGCCGACCTCATCGGAACCGCCGCGTACCGCCCACAGCGGAACGATCGAAACGAGCGCGCTGAACCCGGCGAAGCTGAGGGCCGACATCGCCATCAGAGCCAGCATTCCGGGGACTCTGATGACGCCTCGTGGAGTCATCGTCGTGCCAGTCATATCCGCCCCAGCTTACCGGCGGGACCCAAAATCGGACTGCACGGCCCGGGCCTCGGTACACCCGTATGTCGAAAACCACACCCGTATGTCCAAATCACGGATTTCGGGTGGCATCCGTGGCTTTCGGCAGACATCTGTACCGGGCGAAACGCGCCGCCGACAACGCGCCGCCGACAACGAGACGCTGAGCGGTTCAGTCGCCGAGAAGTTCTCCACGGATGCGGCGCAGATCTTCCATGAGCGAGCCGACGAGAATCCAATGACCGGATGCCGGTGGCCTCACCTCGAGCGGGGTCGTCAGTGCCTGAATTGCGGAGGTATCCGCCGCAGAGGCCGGCGCGACATCCGCTATCTGCACCGCGAGGCGTACATCGTGTCCGGCCCGGCGCAGCTGTTCTGCAATGGCATGCACGGTGGGTTCGTCGCTGAGAGTGTCGTCATAGTGGTCGAAGTACGCGCGGGTCATGCCGATCACCTGCGTCACGATCGGCGAGAGCATTGTCAGCAGCGTCCGCATCTCGACGATGTCCGCGTGCTGTGATCGACGCGGGTTGAAGTTCATTGATTCTTCGGCATCGGTGACGGATGCTGCGGCCGCCGTCTGCATCGGACGCAGCAGTCGCGCTTCGAGCATGAGTTCTTGCAGCTGCGCTGGTGTCTGCGGCGTGGGTAGAGCATTCGCCAGCCGGTCAAGTGTCGAGGCGAGCTCCGCGCCGAGGAGTCCGAGGTCGCGGCGCGCGGGCGCCGTGTGCACCGGCGGCACGATCAGGGCATTCACGATGATGCCGATCACCACACCGATGATGGTTTCGACGATGCGATCGACGGCGTACTGCGGACTGGACGCCCCTAACGCCAGCACGAGCATCGCTGAGATCGCGACCTGGTTTCCCATCCCTGGCGTCGCGCGAAACGCCCAGGCGACGAGCATCGCGACCACGATCGCGAGCAGCACCACCCAGCTCTGCTGTCCGAGCAGCAAGCTGAGTCCGGTCGCGATCAGCACCCCGACGATCACACCGACGCTGCGCTCAAGTGCCTTAGCGAAAGATTGATTCACGCTCGGAAGTACCACCAGTAGCGCCGCGATTGCGGCGAAAACCGGCAGCGGCCCAGGAATCAACCACCCGGCGACCAGCCAGGCACCGATGGTCGCGACGGCGGATTTGACCACCTGCAGCAGGGGTGCTCTTTTGGTGCTTCTCACCGCCGCTGTCATGCGCATGGCACCACGTTAGCCCTCCGGAGTGAGAAACCAGCGGAGGGCAGACCTCAACTGAGGGCATCCTAACTATCTGGTAGATTAGGCGAGGCTTACCAAAGCCCGGCGCGATTTCTCCCGTCGAACAATGCCCCTAATCTGAAGGAAACGCCTGTGCGTATCTCCCGCATCCTTGGTCTCGGTGCTGCCGCGGTCCTCGCCACAAGTCTTGCCGCCTGCGCTACCGGCCCCGCGGACGGCGCCAGCGACGGTGGGGTGAACCCGGCATCAGACGCTGCGTTTCCCGTGACCATCGAGCACGTCTACGGTGAGACAACGATCGAGAAGGCTCCCGAGCGCGTCGCTACGGTGGCATGGGCAAACCACGAGGTCCCTCTCGCGCTCGGCATCGTGCCCGTCGGCATGAGCAAAGCCACCTGGGGCGACGACGATGACAATGGCGTTCTGCCCTGGGTCGAAGACGAGCTGACCGAACTCGGCGTTGACGTCTCGCTCTTCGGCGATGCAGATGCCGCTGCGGCGGGCGATGTGCCCGTACTCTTCGACGAGACAGACGGAGTCGATTACGAGGCTGTTGCCGATACGAACCCCGACGTCATCCTCGCCTCCTACTCCGGCATCACACAGGAGGAGTACGACACTCTCTCGAAGATCGCGCCGGTCGTGGCGTACCCAGAGATCGCGTGGGCGACATCGGTCGAAGACATGATCACCATGAACTCCACCGCGCTCGGGCTAGCAGAAGAGGGCGAGGCCCTGATCGAGGAGATTCACGCTGAGACGGATGCTGCGCTCGAAGCACACCCGGCACTCAAGGACGCGAAGCTGCTGTTCACCTACCTCGACCCGAACGACTTCAGCCAGGTCGCCTTCTATACGCCCGCTGACACCCGACCGGGCTTCCTGCTCTCCATCGGCCTTCCCGAGCCCGAGATCCTCACCGCGCACGAGGACGCCACCGAGTTCTCTCTCTCCGTGAGCGCGGAAGAGGTCGACAAGTTCGACGACGTCGACGTGTTCATCAGCTATGGCGACGAGTCGATGATCGAAAAACTCCAGGCAGATCCACTGCTGGGTAAGATCCCTGCTGTCGCCGCCGGTAACATCGCGATTCTTCCCGATGCCACCCCGATCGCCGCTTCCGCGAACCCGTCGCCGCTTTCCATCGGATGGGGCATCGACGACTACTTCGCCATCCTCGAGGCACCCCTGCTGGCCGAGTGACCTCAGCAGCAACGACCGAGACGCCGGGCACCGCGAAACTGCGGCGCCCGGCGTCGGTGCGCGTGTTCTGGCTGCTCATCGGCGTCGCTGTCATCATCGTCCTCAGCATCCTGTCGGTTGCCTTCGGGGTGCGCGCAGTGTCGGTCGGCGACGTCCTTGCTGCCTTCAGCGGACACGACGACACCATTGAGCAGGCAGCCATCATCAAACGCATGCCGCGCACCGTGCTGGCGATTCTCGTCGGCGCTGCGCTCGCGCTGTCGGGAGCGGCGATGCAAGCAGTCACCCGCAACCCGATCGCCGATCCGGGAATCCTCGGTGTCACCACCGGCGCCTCACTGGCCGTCGTGATCGGCATCGCATTCTTCGGCGTCGCGAGCGCGTACGGATATATGGTCCTCGCCATCATCGGCGCCGCCGTTGCCGCAGTGTTCGTCTACTCGGTGGGCTCTCTCGGCCGTGGCGGTGCGACACCGCTCAAGCTCGCGCTCGCCGGAGCGGCGACCGCCG
>DQHP01000158.1 GCA_003524435.1 Microbacterium sp. | reverse complement strand
GAGGACTTCGACGCGCTTCTGCCTGCACTCCAGGCGGTGCGAGCGACCTCGCGCGCGTTCGACACTGCGCTGCAAGCTTCGGATGCCGGACGCTTCGCGATCGTGTCTTCCCTTGCCGTCTCTCGCCCACTCGCGGGCGGTGCGAACTATGCCGCGGTGAAGGCGGCGAGCGAAGCGTGGTCTCGGGCGGTCGCTCACGGTTTTGCGAAGGCTGCTCGGGATGCTGATGAGCCGCTGCGCGCAGCATCCATTGTGTTCCGCGCCAAGGCACTCGACCCTGAGGCTCTGGCACCCGCCGTCCTCGCGCTGTGGGATGAGGATGCGGCGTCGCTCAACGACCGCGTGATCGAGCTGGGCTGAACCGTTTCGCGCGGCTGATTTTTGTCGACGCTGCAACTATTTCGGCCGCGCGAGCGGAGATGGACAGCACGACCCTAAAGGTGTCGGTCGGGCGCTTCTGGTGGCATCCCCCGCACGGGCGGCGGCGCGTCGAACACCGGCCCTTCGGATCGCGCAGCATCCGGCACCGTGCTGGTCTCCTCATCGGCGCCCTCCTCCGTTGCCGGGCCAGCACCACCGGCGGGTTCTGACGGCGCCGCCTCGTAGAGGCGCGTGAGCTTGCGATACGAGCGGGTGAAGAACGCGAGCAGCGCCGCGACGACCATGACCAGGCCTGCGAAGAGGCAGATGAGGGCGATGCCCCGCGCTTCGCCCTCTCCAAGAAGCCAGCCCCACTGCTGCTGTCCTGCACTCGAGTCCATGTACGGAATGATCAGGAACTCGGCGATCGGCGCGATGAGGAAGGCAGTGAGGGGTGCGGCAGCAGCCTCCATCGCCGCGGCGACCCCGAAAACCCGGCCCTGTCGTCGGTACGGCACTACCTTCTGGATCACCGTCTGCTCGGCCGCCTCGACGGGCGGAATGAGCACCATATAGAGCCAGATGCCAACGACATACAGCGGCCACCACTCACGGAGCATGAATACCGCACCGAGCAGCCCCATCGCGATCACGACGATCAGCATGGTGCGCACTGGGCGCTTCCCCAACCCGAACTTCGCCACCAGTGCGCCGCCGATCAGGAAACCGGTCGAACCGAAGGCCAGCGCAATCCCCCATACCTGGGGAGAGAACAGCGTCAGCCCGTACGGGTCCATTAGCGCCATGTAGACGCCGCCGATCAAGTTGTTGAACATCGAGAAGATAATCAACGCGAACAGGCCAGGTGCGAGGCGGATCGCCTGCACGCTGCCACGGAAGTCCAATGCGCTGGACGCGTTCGGATCCGGCTCCGGCTCTGTCTCGGGAATGCGGATGAACAGCAGATGCAGG
This sequence comes from Microbacterium sp., assembly GCA_003524435.1. Taxonomy (GTDB): domain Bacteria; phylum Actinomycetota; class Actinomycetes; order Actinomycetales; family Microbacteriaceae; genus Microbacterium. The sequence goes on along the minus strand of DQHP01000158.1, from coordinate 4,855 downwards.
AACGTCATCACCATCACCACGATCGCGATGACCAGTGTCCACCCCATTCCGAGGAACCCGATGGAAAGGCCCGAAAACACGCTCGTCACGAGAAACGCAAGACCCTGCACTGTGCCGACGAGTCCGTTGGCGTTCACACGCTTATCTTCCGGGATCAGCAGGGTGACCGTTGTGGACAGCGCGATGTTGCGCAGCTGTTCGATCACACCGCCGAACAGGATGATGGTAGCGAAGAGCCAGAACCATGGACCGCCCAGATTCAGCAGCGCGGACTCAGGTTGCCAGAGATAGAGAATGCCAGCGACCAGAAATGCCCCCGCAGAGATGACGCTGGACAGCACCATCACGGTGTGTTTTCGGTAGCGATCGACGACAGTGCCGAACACCATCGCGAAGAACGCGACGAACAGCATGTAGGCGCCGCCGATGATGCCCGTGGCCAGCACCGACTGCGTCTCGATGTATACCCAGAACGTCAGCGCAAACCAGAGAAAGCTCGTCGTCACATTGGCGATGAGCGTGTTGATGAGCACATTGCCGAATGCCCGTCTCGCCGTCGTACGGTCCATAAGAAGAGAATATTCTTTGCCACCGACATCCGACATAGGGTTATGTTGTGACCACTCTGCATGACCCCGCGATCCGGGGATTCGCGTCGGACAACTACTCCGGCATCCATCCCGAAGTCCTCGCGGCCATCGCCGCGGCGAACGAGGGCCACCAGAGCGCCTATGGCGGCGACCAGTACACCGAGCGCTTGCAGGAAGTCTTCGCCGGACACTTCGGCGATGGCATCGAGGCGTTCCCCGTCTTCAACGGCACCGGCGCTAACGTCGTCGGCCTGCAATCGATGCTGCCCCGCTGGGGCGCCGTGATCGCAGCATCCACCGCACACATCAATGTCGACGAGGGCGGCGCACCAGAGCGGATCGGCGGCATGAAGCTGCTCACCGTGCCGGCTGACGACGGCAAGCTCACCCCTGAGCTCGTTGATCGAGAGGCCTGGGGGTGGGGTGATGAGCACCGCGCACAGCCGCTGGTGGTCTCGATCACCCAGTCCACCGAACTCGGAACCCTCTACTCGATTGACGAGATTCGCGCGCTTGCTGACCATGCCCACGAACGCGGCATGCACCTGCACCTGGACGGCGCCCGCATATCGAACGCCGCTGCCGCGCTGGATGTGCCGCTGCGTGCTTTCACCCGCGATGCTGGTGTCGACGTGCTCAGCTTCGGCGGCACGAAGAATGGCGCGATGCTCGGAGAAGCGATCGTCGTGCTGAACCCTGAGGCATCGTCGGGGCTGATCTATGGCCGCAAGTACAACATGCAGCTCTCGTCGAAGATGCGCTTCATCTCGGCACAGCTGATCGCTCTTCTCGAGGGCGACCTGTGGCTGCGCAATGCCCGGCACTCGAACGCGATGGCTGCGCGGTTGCGCGCCGGAGTTGAAGCGGGCCTGGCCGACGGATCGATCAGCGGGGTGTCATTCAGCCAGCCGACGCAGTCGAACGGCCTCTTCGCGATCCTGCCCGACGGCGTCGCCGAAAAGCTTCGCGAATCGTTCCGTTTCTATGACTGGGATGCTGCACGCAATGAGGTCCGCTGGATGTGCAGTTTTGACACCCAGGAGTCGGATGTGGACGCCTTCATCGCAGAGATTGGTCGCCTCACAACCGCCCAATAATCTATTCAAGGGAATAGATTACCCTCCTCTTTATTGTACTGAGTGACGGACCGCAAGGCCGTTGCGGAAGACAGCGCACAGTCGTACGCTGCTCGTTAGTTCACAAAGGAAAGAGGAGATCATGACTCGTTTCGATGGACGTGTTGCCCTGGTTACCGGTGGAGCAAGCGGAATCGGCAAGGCAACCGCGCTGCGGATTGCATCCGAGGGCGGGACGGTTGTGATCGCCGACGTGCAGGATGATCTCGGAGCCGAGGTTGCCGCACAGATCGAGAAGGACGACGGAAAGTCGCTGTTCCTTCACCTCGACGTCACCAGCGAAGAGGGGTGGACGGATGCCGTCGCCAAAACCGTCGACGCATTCGGGGGGCTCAACATCCTGGTGAACAACGCGGGCATTGGCGATACCGAGCCTCTTGAAGTAACCACGCTTGCCACCTGGGACAAGGTCGTCGCGGTCACGCAGACCAGCGTGTTCCTCGGCATGAAAGCCGCCGGCGATGCGCTGAAGAAGAGTGGCAACGGCTCTGTCGTGAATATCAGCTCGATGTACGGGATCGTTGGCTCAGGTGTCAGCCCCGCCTACCACGCAGCCAAGGGCGCCGTCCGACTACTCACGAAGACCACAGCACTGGGCTGGGCGAAGGAGGGCGTGCGCGTGAACTCTGTGCACCCCGGCTTCATTGACACACCGATCCTCGGCGACACCGACCGCGCCGGACTCATCGCCGGCACCCCGATGGGCCGCCTGGGCAAACCCGAAGAGATGGCCGCGATGATTACCTTCCTCGCCAGTGATGACGCAAGCTTCGCCACCGGTGGCGAGTTCGTCGTTGACGGCGGTTACACGGCCGGCTGACGCGTCAGCTCGTGTCGTCGAGCCCCCGTCTTGTCGTCGAGCCCCCGTCGTATGTTTGTCAATACGACGGGGGCTCGGCGCGAAAACGGGGGCTCAGCGCAGGAGTCGGCGCGAAAACGGGGGCTCGTCGCGAATGCGTCAGCGCAGTAGCCCGAGATTTGCGAGCGCCTGCCGGATGAGCGTGCCGCGGCCGCCCTCCATCTCAGCCGAAACAGCGTCGGATGCGGCCGCCTCCGGCGAGAACCACGTCACCTCGAGGGCATCCTGCCGGGGCTCGCACGTGCCAGTCACCGGCACGACAAACGCGAGCGATACGGCGTGCTGGCGCTCATCGTGAAACGCACTGAGGCCCGGCATCGGGAAGTATTCGGCCACCGTGAACGGCGTCGGTTGCGGCGGGAGCAGCGGGAAGGCCATCGGGCCCAGGTCGTTCTCGACATGTCGGAACAGCGCATCGCGCACCGTCTCGCCGAATCGCACTCGCCCCGAGACAATCGTGCGAGTCATCTCCCCCATCGGAGTCGATCGCAGCAGCATCCCGACTTCAGTGACCTGACCGACTCCGTCTGTGCGCACGGGGATCGCCTCGACGTACAACATCGGCAGCCGACGTCGGGCGTCGGCGAGCTCAAAATCGCTCAGCCAACCGGGGTTGCTCGCATCAGAGGCGGTCTCGCTGAATCGTGCGAGATCGTCGTCAGAGCCCTCAGGGTCAGGATCAGGAGTGCGCACCGCCATGACTCATTTCTACCAGTGTCTGCGTCCGCTGGCAGGATGGCAGGTGTGAGCAACTCCCTGACGATCGATACAACCGCAACACGCTGGACCCCCGGAGACCGCGCCGGTCTGCCCCTACTTGTGCTCCTGCACGGCTATGGCGCCGATGAACACGATCTGTTCGGCCTCGCCCAACACCTGCCCGCCGGCATCGCCGTCGCAGCAGTGGCCGCACCTCTCACACCGCCGTGGCCTGCACCTGGACGCTCGTGGTATCCGCTCGATGGTCCGGACAGCCGACACGGCGATGGGGTCACCGTTGCCGCACAGTCGCTTCTGGACTGGCTCGATGCGGAGGCAAAAGATGCACCGCAGATCGCACTGCTTGGCTTCTCTCAGGGAGCAGCGGTGTCGCTGCAGGCCTTGCGACTCGATCCCGAACGTTTCGGCGCTGTGGTTGCTCTCAGCGGTTACGCATCACCATCTGAGCTGCCCAATGACGAGTCGCTGCGCGAATCTCGCCCTCGCGTGTTCTGGGGGCGCGGTACGAATGACGATGTGATCCCCGGCGAACTGATCGACCACACCGCACAATGGCTACCGGAGCATTCTGAGCTCACCGGACGCGTCTACCCCGGTCTTACCCACAGCATCTCTGAAGAAGAATTGGCTGACGTGCGTGTGTTCCTGGAGAAGTGGCTCGAGCCGTCAGCCGAGTGAGGGCGGGTCGTCGGAGGGGGCTCCCCCGCCGTCGGATTCCTGTTGCGAAGGATGCTGTTTACGTCGGCGTCCGATAGAGCCGACCGCGATCGCGAAGACGACTCCGATGGCGACGCCAATTCCGATACCGACAGCCATGTTGTCCAGTGCGGACCCCATCGCCACGCCGACGCCCATACCGATGGCGATGCCCACACCCCAGCTCAAGCGCTGGCGCATCTCGCTACCACTCATCTGATCGTCGGCCATGCCTCCACGTTACGCATCGCGTCCCGTCGCGGCATCCCCCTCGAGACGGACATTCACGACACGCCCGGGTTGCGCGAAGGCGACACGCCCGGGTATCGTCATTGAGTCCTGTCCGCCGTGTTTGGAAGTCCTTTGATCTGAATCGTCGCCTCCGCGCTCACTTTTTCCGCGCGCTGACCCGACGATCGCCGACTCACACGGCTGGCATCCCTCTTCCGCTCCGGCGTTGACCCTTCGAGAAACTCAGGGACATCAGAGCTCAGGATCCGCAGAGGATGCCTCGGTGTCAGTGCACCTCGCACACACTCCGGAGACACCCATGCATGCACCCAACACCCACGCTGCGGTCACTCTCGACCGCCTCACATTCACTTGGCCGGACGGCTCTACGGCGATCGACAGCGTATCCGGCGCCTTCAATGCCGGGCGCACGGGGCTTGTCGGCCGCAACGGCTCGGGCAAGTCGACGCTGCTGAAGACCGTCAACCTGCTGGAACGCGTCGACGACGGCCAGATCTTCCTCGCCGGGGATGACATCACCGACCCCAGGGTGAACGCGGACCGCGTGCGCGCCCGGATCGGCGTCGTGTTCCAGCACTACAACCTGTTCCCGCACATGAGCG
>DQHP01000043.1 GCA_003524435.1 Microbacterium sp. | reverse complement strand
GGCATGACAAAACCATCGGTGCTCGTGACCGGTGCGGGCAGCGGCATTGGCCGTGCGATCGCGCGCGCTCTGCTCGCCGACGGCTTCGGTGTGACGCTCGCTGGCCGCCGCAGCACCCCTCTTCATGAGAGCGCGGAGGCATCCGGCATCCCTCAGTCTGAGGCGCTCATCGTCGAGACCGACGTGACGGATCCCGCTCAGGTCGAGCGGCTTTTCGACCGCCATATCGAGCGCTTCGGTCGTCTTGATGTCCTCGTGAACAACGCCGGGGTCTTCGGTGCGAATGCCGATGTCGGAGAACTCACGGTCGCAGACTGGGAGTCGACATTCGCCGTCAATGTCACCGGTGCCGTGCTCTGCGCGGGGGCAGCGTTTCGGCAGATGAGCGCGCAGTCGCCTGCGGGCGGGCGCATCATCAACAACGGATCCATTTCGGCACAGACACCCCGGCCCCGCTCGGTGGCGTACACGACAACCAAGCACGCGATCGCAGGGCTGACGAAGTCGGTCGAACTCGACGGCCGCGCCCATCGGATCACTGCGATCCAGCTCGACATCGGCAACGCGCACACTGAGCTTCTCGACGGCATCGTGACCGAAGGCGCTGTGCAAGCCGATGGCTCGCGCCGGCCGGAGCCGACAATGGGGGTCAGCCACGTCGCGGAGCTCGTCGTTCAGCTCGCACGGTTGCCCCTGGGTGTCAGTGTTCCTCAGCTGACGGTCACCGCCGCTGGCATGCCGTTCATCGGCCGCGGCTGACGCCGTCGACTCCCTGCCTCGAACCGACCGCTACTAGCTCAGAAGGGTTTCCCTGGTTCCGATGATCGGAGCAGGGAAACCCTTCTGGCATCCTCTTGGCAAGCACGGCGAGCCGGCTCGGCGGACAATCGGCAAGCGAACTCGTCCCGCGAGCGGATGCTGCCGCTAGCCCGCGAGCAGCACCTCAATCGGCCCGCGCACGAAGTAGAGCATGAAGCCGATCGAGACGACCCACATCAGCCAATGCACCTTGCGTGCTCGCTTGGACAGCGCGTTGATGAGCGTCCAGGCGATGAAGCCCACTCCAATGCCGTTGGCGATCGAGTAGGTCAGCGGCATCGTGACGATCGTGAGGAACGCAGGCAACACAACGGCGAAGTTGTTGAACTTGATCTCCTTGATCTGCCCCATCATCATCGCTCCGACGACGACCAGCGCGGCGGATCCGACCTCGATCGGTACCGTCAGTGTGAGCGGCGTGAAGAACATCGACAGCAGGAACAGCACGCCCACCACGACCGAGGCGAGCCCGGTTCGCGCCCCCTCACCGATACCGGATGCACTGTCGACGAAGACGGTGTTGGACGAAGACGATGTCGCACCACCGGCAACCGCCCCGAGACCCTCGACCACGAAGGCCGAGCGCAGCCGCGGGAACGTGCCGTCCTTGTACGCAAGACCGGCGTTTTTGGCGAGGCCGGTCATCGTGCCCATCGCGTCGAAGAAGTTCGTGAACAACAGCGTGAAGACGAGCATGGTCGCAGCGAGCGCGCCGATGCGTCCGAACGATCCGATCAGATCGAACTGACCGACCAGCCCGAAGTCAGGAATCGTCACCAGGGCCGCGGGCAGCTCGGGGATGGTCATGTGCCAGCCGCCCGGTTCCACAGCACTCGGGCCGAGCTTGAGGAACACCTGGGCGATGATGGCGACGATCGTCGAGACGATGATGCCGATCAGGATGCCACCGGGCACCTTGCGAGCGACGAGCACGGCAATGAGCACCAGCGCGAACACGAAGATGAGCGTCGGCACGGACGTGATCGAGCCACCATCGCCCAGCTGCACCGGCGGACCACCGGGCGTACGAGTGACGAAGCCGGCGTCCACGAAGCCGATGAAAGCAATGAAGAGGCCGATGCCGACCGTGATCGCAGCTTTCAGTGGGGCCGGAACCGCGTTGAAGATCGCGGTGCGGATGCCGGTGGCACCGAACAGAACGATGAGAAGGCCGTTGATCACAACGAGACCCATGGCTTCGGGCCACGTCACCTGTCCGACGACTGACACGGCGAGGAACGAATTGATTCCCAGTCCTGCGGCGAGCGCAAACGGCAGGCGAGCGAAGATTCCGAAGAGGATCGTCATGACGCCGGCGGTGAGGCCTGTTGCGGCGCCGATCTGCGCAGCATCCAGAGCATTGCCGGCGACGTCCTCGGTCCCACCGAGAATGAGCGGGTTGAGAATGACGATGTAGGCCATCGTGACGAAGGTGACAATGCCGCCGCGAATTTCGCGGCTGAACGTTGACCCACGACGAGTGATCTCGAAGAAGCGGTCTAGTGCGTTCTTCGGCTCTCCCTCCGTGGTCGTCGTTGCGCCAGTGGGAAGCGGTGGATATTCCACCGCTCGCGTGGACTCGTCCTCAGACTCGTCCCGCACAGAAGTTGTTGAAGACACCAGTGGCTCCAGTCAGTAGTCGATGCGAGTGGAGTTCTGGTTCCACTCGGTGAAGGGTTCGATGCGCTGCGCGGGCGGCAGCGTTTCCTGAGCGACGGGCATAACCTTGCGGTCTTCATCGCTCCCTTCGAAGTAGCGGTAGAAGACGGCGTCGTCGAAACCCGCGTCAGCGGCGTCATGACGATCAGCCGCGAAGTAGACCCGCTCGATGCGCGCCCACAGCGAGGTAGCGAGGCACATCGGGCATGGCTCGCAACTTGTGTAAAGGATGGCGCCAGTCAGATCGAATGTGCCGAGCTGCTGGCAGGCATTGCGGATGGCAGTGACCTCAGCGTGCGCCGAGGGGTCGAGGTTAGAGGTAACGCGATTGAGACCTTCGAACACGCGGCCGTCAGCCGAGACGACGACGGCGCCGAACGGCCCGCCGTTGTCTCGAACGTTCTCGGTCGCGAGGGCCACTGCACGTGCGAGGTACTCGGCCGGAGTCGGGTGGCCGTCTGTCGCTGCGGATGCGGTGGACGTAGTGATACCGATGGTGTCCATGGTGAAGAGCTTCCTTGCTTTCGACGCAGGAGCGACGCAAGTTCACGGGAGAAATCTCCGCATGATCCTCGTCGATCTGCTTGCGATGTGATGTTCTTCCTGACCGGATTCCTCGTGGGGGTTCCGGCGGCTTACCGAGAATAGCAACGAATGGGCGCCCCGTCTAGCGTTTTCGGAAACTGACTTCCACCATGCGAGATTGACTATTGTGTATCCGCATCTGCGGAGATATATTCATCTTTATGGCGCATTTCAGGATTAGTGAAGCGGCTTCTCTCCTCGGTGTCAGCGATGACACCGTCCGGCGGTGGGTGGCGGACGGCATCCTTTCGGTGACGCGTGACGACGTCGGCCGTCAGGTTGTTCCTGGTGCCGAGCTCGCAGAGCATGCCAAAGCACTCAGCGCCGAGACCACAGATGTCGGCAACGTCAAGCGCAGTGCCCGCAACCGGTTCACGGGCTTGGTGACAAAGGTGCAGATCGACGGGCTGATGGCGCAGGTCGAGCTGCAATGCGGCCCACACAGAGTGGTGTCGCTGATGTCGGCCGAGGCTGCCCGCGAGATGAAACTCGAGGTCGGCTCCAAGTCCGTCGCCGTTGTCAAAGCGACCATGGTCATCCTCGAGACGGATCGGGATGCTCGCGGATGACTGATTTCGCATTCCGGCGTGCAGCAGCCGCCGTCGTTGCCGTCGCCGCTTTGGCATTGACCGGGTGCGCCAATGATCCCGACACAACGGGAACTTCAGCGGGCGACGAGCTCGGCGGCGAGCTCACTGTTTTTGCCGCGGCATCGCTCTCCGGTGCGTTCGATGAGCTCGCCGCGCAGTTCGAGGCGCAGCATCCTGACCTCGACGTGTTGCCGGTTTCCTATGACGGATCTTCCGTGCTCGCAACGCAATTGATCGGGGGCGCCCCGGCCGACGTCTTCGCCTCGGCGGACGAGACAAACATGGAAAAGGTGACGGATGCTGCGCTCGCGCACGACCCCGAAACCTTCGCGACGAACATCCTCCAAATCGCTGTCGCGCCAGGCAATCCGCTGGACATCGAATCCCTTGCCGACCTCACCGACCCGGAGCTGACGGTTATCGTATGCGCGCCGGAGGTGCCGTGCGGCAATGCCTCCAAGACGCTGCTCGACTCGGCGGGCATCACACTCGAGCCCGCCAGCGAGGAGCAGAACGTAACGGCGGTGTTGAGCAAGGTGAAATCAGGTGAAGTGGATGCCGGACTCGTCTACCAGACTGACGTTTCAGCCGCCGGCGATGCGGTCACCGGCATCGACATCGACGGCTCCAAGAAGGCGATGAACGTGTATCCCGTCGTGGCGCTGAAGGATGCCGCGAATCCTGACGCCGCGCAGGCCTTCATCACCTTCGTCCTCTCTGACGAAGGCCAGAGTGTGCTCGCGGAGTTCGGCTTCGGTGCGCCGTGAGCACGCTCAGCCGCTCGCGCACGCAGTCAGCCGCCCACCCGTTCATCCGACGCTTGCCGGCCTGGGTGGCGATCCCGGCAGCTATCGGTGTCCTCCTGCTGGTGCTGCCGTTCGTCGCATTGCTCGTGCGGCTGGACTGGGCGGGAGTGCCCGCGGCGATCACCTCCCCCGAAGCCCTCCAGGCGCTCG
>DQHP01000106.1 GCA_003524435.1 Microbacterium sp. | reverse complement strand
CCTCCATTGTGCCCAACATGTGGCCGCATGGCCACGCCGTTCACACTAGTGACGGCACCCAGTGCCCCTTACGTGATTTTCAGCCCGTGTGCATAGGGCGTCGAGATCGCTTCCAGTGGAGAGCAGGAGGTTGTGAACACGGTAGTTGAAGCCGGCACGCCTCATGCGGCGGGTCGGAATCGCTTCGGAGGTGGGGCGATGCCACCCCACGCATAGCTGAGCGCAGACCGCGATCGCATGGCGAAGGTCTCTCCTGAGGGATGGTGCAGGACGAATTCGTCTGTGCCCCGACGAGTGATCCACCAGCGGCCATGATGCAGAGTCATGTGGTGATATCGACAGAGCATTATTCCGCGATCAATATCCGTGCGCCCGCCCTGGGAGTACGGATCGATGTGATGCGCTTCGCAATACGATGCGGGCCGATCACACCCGTGCCATCGGCATCCACCGTCGCGTATTGCGAGCGCGATGCGCTGTTTCGAGGTGAACAATCGCTGATCTCGACCCATGTTCAGCGGATTCCCACCGGAATCGACCGTGACAGGCACGAAACCGCTGTCGCAGATGTGCTGCTCGGCCACAGTCCCTGGCATCGACGCCAGGTGGTCTTCACTGTGCGCGACGGGTGCCGTGTTGCCATCAGCATCCACGACCTGCACGAGTCGCACCCCTGCTTGACGTGTGCCGAACACGCTCTCGGCGTCGGCGAGCGCGCCGGCACGCATCACATCCAGGAACAGGTCATACGCCAGTTGGTCATTCGTTCTCGGGTCAGCCGCAAGATCTGCGGCCTGTTCTTTCTCATCGGCGTCCACAAACCTCGGCCCGCCACGGCGGGGTCGCAACCCTGCAGCGAACAGCGTCTCGATGAACAACTCACCCTCGTCATCGAAGGCGATGCTCGCACGCTTCTGTCCGTCCTGCCCGCGATACGTGCGGAACGAGCGCTTCTCATGCCGCGCCAAGAACCGCTCTTCCGCCCCCTCCGGATCCAGCAGATCCCGGATCATGCGCGCCTGCTGCCACAGCTCTTCCACCGTGCGCTCGGCCGCCTCAACGATGAGATGCTCTGCCGCCTGCGCCCACGCCGCGCGCGCTTCTTCCCGCGCCTGTGCCTGTGCCTGCGCACCAGCATCCAACCCATCGGAATCGAGCTGGTCAGAATCGAGAGAGGGCGGCTCCCCCAGCCCACGCCTGATCGCGTCGAACTGCGACGACGTCAGCCGCCCGTCACCCAACGCATCCTTCAACGGCTGGNNGCCACGGCCCCGGCGCAGCGCGCCCACCTTCGGACGGCTCACCGTGCAACTGTCCATCGTGCGACTGCCCGTCACCGGACTGCCCGTCATCGGCTTGCCCTTCCGACGACGTCGCGCCACCGGACGGCTCATGGCCCAGCCACTCACCGCCAGAGGGCTCATCATCGGGTCGCGCATCACCGGAAGGCCCGTCACCAGACGACTCGTCACCGGCCAGTCCATCACCGGAAGGCCCACCACCAGATGACGGCGCCTCGTGCTCCGGCTCAGACTCTTCGAACAGCGCCTCCCCCACCCGCACTTTGCGGTGCGCGTCGGCCTTCGTCGACCCGGTCACATCTTGCACCAGCGACGCCGCCGACTTATGCCCCCGCGTCGCCGCCAACCCCGAGTGCCCACGCTCACGCTTCGAACGCAACGCGATCACACCCGCCGCCACCACCTGAATCTGCTCAACCTGTCGCGCGAGCGCAGATGTTTCTTCGAGCACTCTCACCACGTCAGCATCCGTCATCAACATCACCGAAGCCTGCGCAAGCTCCACACCGGCGCCCTCGACAAGCCGCCCACACAACGTGGGAATCAGCCCCGAGACATCAGTGAAAGTTGCCATACTTCATACTCTCAGACGCCACAGACATTCGAATATCTATTCGTAAATCTGTGGACAAGTCGAGCGGAGTTGGTCTGCGCGTCCGATCTGATAGGGGCTACGCGCATACGTCGACGAGGCTCCGGAAGCCGATGGCGATCTAACGTATGTGTGCTCAGCGCGCCGAAACGAGATGGCGCGGCGGCCCCTCGATACGCGCGATCGCGACCTTAACTTCGACGAGTTCATCCGCGACTTTGTCGATGCGCGATCCGAGCTTGCTCTCGACACCATCGATGCGGTGGATCATCCAGCCAAAGCCCCCGGCCAAAGCAAGCAGCATCGACACGATACCGACCAGTGTCGTGATCATCTCTGCCGACATGTACATACCTCCATTGTGCCCGACATCTGACCGCGCGGCCATGACGTTCACACTAGCGACGACACCCGACGCCCCTTACATGATTTCCACCCCGTGCCACTTCGACAGGCGCGATGACCGCGAACGTCGACGTTGTCGCCAGCTCATCCACACAGTCGCCCAGCACTCGTGCGATGGCATCGTGCTCGGCCTGCGTCACCCACAGCCCATACGTCGCTTTGACCGATACCTGCCGAGCGACGTACTCGCAGCGGAAGCTCTTGTTCGACGGCAACCAGGTGGCGGCGTCGCCGTCGCCCTTCTGCGCGTTGGCGCGGCCGTCGACCGCGAGCAGGTTCAACGGATCGTTCGCGAAGGTCGCTCGCTGATCGGCGGTGAGCTGCTGGGCGCCCTTCTGCCAGGCGTCCGACAGCGCGACGACGTGGTCGATCTGCACCAGCTCAGAGGTTCCCTGGCCGCGCTCGAACGCGATCGTCTTCCCCGTAAAAGGGTCATCGAGGATGCCGGCGGTGACCTTGCAGCGTCCAGAGAAGACGACGTCGCTCAGCTGTGCGGCGAGGGTGTCGTTGCGGGTGTCGCACCCGTTACGGTCGACGTCCAACCAGCGCTGACCGAACTCGTCGCGGTCGTATCCGGTCTTCGCCGCGCGTCCTTTGACCAACACGGTCTCGAGCACGTCGAGCGCTGTGCGCCCGTCGGTTGCCGACGTGTCGGCGGCTGTGTTGGTCTCGCCGGTGAACGCCACCGGCTCTGCATCGTCGTCCGGGAACGAAGACGACGGTGTCGGTGACGGAGTCGGGGCCGTGCTGGGTTCTGTCGTGACGATGGGTGCTGGCTCGGCCACCGGCTCGTTCGAAGTCGAGCCGAGCACCACCGTGCTGAGGTTTGCCGTGATGAGGAAGGCCACGGCCGAGACCGCGGTGACGATCGTCGCGACCTTGCGGTTGCGCAAGCGCAGCCAGGTCGGCGTGTTCTTCACGAGAGCGACGATGGCGGTGATGAGCACCACCAGCCACAGCGGCGCGAAGACCGGCGCGAGGATCAGTCCGAGCGCCAAGACGGCGATTCCGATCAGGATCCATGCCCAGATGGGCAGTCGGCGCTTCTTGCTGGCGACTGCCGGAGCCGGCACCTGTGGCGGAGGGAGTGTGGATACCGGCAGTGCAACGGAATGCACCTGCGCCGTCCACGCGGCGCCGTCCCACCAGCGCAAGTCGCCGGAGCCACCAGCAGACGGATCCGGGTACCACCCGGCCGGAGAAGACGATGACATTCCCACTCCTTAGGCAGCCCGTCGAACACCACTATCGACCGAACTCACCCGCCGGTAACCCCGTTGATCGGATGCTGCCGCCATTCAGCGCTTGCTTTGGACAAGGTGGCTGGCAGGCAGGCATTTCGCCAGGTTGGTCATTGCGACGGATGCTTAGATGAATGCGTGGACCACGAGAAGCCCCTGAGCCGCCGAGCTGCGCGCGACCGCCGTACTTCTGCAGATGTCGATGCGTCACAGAGCGAACCTACGTTTGACGACCTGCTCAGCAGCGGCGCGGTCGACGATGGCCCTCCAACCGAGGCCGAGATCGCCAAGGCACGGCGACGCAAGCGTCGCAGGTGGATCGGACTCATTGTCTTTCTCGTCGTGGTCGGGCTGATCATTGCAGGGGCCTTCGCGGCGAAGCGTATCTACGACCAGGCAATGGGCGTACGAGGTCACCTCGAATCGTCGATGACTGAGGTAAAAGAGGTGCAGCGTGCAGTTCTAGCAGGCGAACTCGACGCAGCATCGGCCGCCTCAAGTCGACTCGCAGTCGAAACGAGCGCTGCCGTCTCAGGCACGCATGGACGGCTTTGGTCTCTCGCCGAAGCAGTGCCGTTCATTGGCGGCAACTTGAGTGCAGTACGCACAGTTGCGGAAGTGACCGATCAACTCGCAACTGATGTGGTGGCACCGGCCAGTTCTGTGAGCCTTGACGCGTTCCGGCCTAAGGACGGCAAGATCGATCTTGCTGCAGTAGCGGGCTTGTCGTCGCTTATCGACCGGGTCGACACCGGTGTCGACAGCGCCATAGCCGAGCTCGGTTCAGTTGATCGTGAAGGACTGATCAATCAAGTCTCATCTGGAGTGAACCAGCTGGACGATGCGCTTGCGGACATCCAGCCGATGATCGGGCCGATCAAGGATGTGGTCAGCGTTCTCCCGAATGCTCTCGGTGCCAATGGTCCTCGCAACTATTTGCTGATGTTTCAAGGGACCTCCGAAGCCCGGAGCCTCGGCGGCAACGCCGCAGTTTTCATTATTTTGCGGGCAGAAAATGGTTCCCTACAGATCGTCGAGCAGATCGATAGCCAACAGTTCCACAATGCGCCGCCAGAACCGGTTGTCGAGCTGGCCCCTGAAGCAGTAGCAATCTACGGCGACAAGATCGGCCGATACACAGCAGACTTCACGATGGTTCCCGACTTTCCTGAAGCCGTGCGTATTCTCACCGCGTGGTGGGACCGCGAAGGTTTCCCAGAATTCGACGCTGTTCTGTCAGTCGACCCTGTCGCGCTCTCATATATGCTCACGGCGACAGGCCCCATCGAGATGATGACTGGTGACACGCTCACGTCTGAGAACACCGCAGCTTTGCTCCTCAACGAGGTGTACTTCCGATACACAGATCCGTTTGCTCAGAACGTATTCTTCGGCGTGGCAGCGAATGCCGTGTTCAACGCACTCACGGGCGGGAAGGCTGAGCCTGTGCCGCTCATGTCCGCGCTCAGCCGCGCATCCGACGAGGGCCGCCTCCTCTATTGGAGTGAAGATCCAGGCGAAATGGAACTGATCGCCGGTTCGAGGCTGCGAGGAGTCATGCCGCTGAAGAACGATGAGCAGTCGGTGGTCGGCGTTTACGTGAACGACAACACCGGCTCCAAAATGAGTTACTACCTGGATCTAGGCGTAATTACCTGTCGAACTGAGGACGGCGTGACCGCTGAAGCAACGTTGTCGTCCAACATCACTACAGAACAAGCAGCAGAACTCCCGAGGTACATCAGCGGCCCTTACTTCACCCCCGGCGACATCAGTACATATATGGTGCTGTACGGACCAGCAGGCACCTCGGTGACTGGCGTCACCATCGATGGCGCACCCGCGAACGTTCTCGCGTCAGGTTCGCACCTCGGACGCCCCGCGGTTAAGGTGGAAATTTCCAACAGCCTGATCAGTTCGCACACCGTCACTTTAGGCTTTAAAGGTCTCGACGCCGACGCTGGCGCTATCGATATATGGCATACACCCATGGTCCGCGACACCAGTGTGCAACTCGAAGATTCGTGCGCCCCTTAGATGGGCAGACGTGACTCGAGCTGCCTGAAACTTGTCGCCCGACAGTGTTGACGGTGACCGCTCATGCCGTAGCCGATCCTCGACGGCTCGTGCGCAAACGCTGCTCAGAATCGTGACAGAATTAGCGTGCTCTTGCGTACTGCGAAGATCAGCGAAAACCGAAACGGAGACTGTTCATGTCAGATATCACGCGTCCCGTGGTTGTGATCGGCCAGGGTTACGTCGGTCTGCCGCTTGCGATGAGAGCAGTGGAAGTTGGTTATAACGTTGTTGGTCTAGACCTCGATTCAGTTCGAACCGATGCACTAACGCGTGGCGAGTCATTTGTCGAAGACATCTCGAGCGAGGAAGTACGCGCGGCGCTGAAATCGGGTCGATACCAGCCCAGCGCCGATTACGAGGACGCGCATAATTTCGGGGTTGCGGTTATTACCGTTCCTACGCCACTAAAAGAGACTCTGCCAGACCTCTCATTCATCGAGAGTGCGGCTCGCTCCTTGGCTCGGTTCGTTACGACCGGCTCTTGCATCGTTCTTGAGTCCACTACATACCCTGGAACTACGGAAGAACTTTTGGTACCGCTCCTTGAGGAAGGAAGCGGTCTGAGAGCTGGTCATGATTTCTTCGTTGGCTATAGTCCCGAACGAATCGATCCCGGCAATCAGAAGTGGAACTTTGTAAACACTCCCAAGGTCATCTCCGGCATAAATCCGGCGTCGCGTGACCGTGTTGATTCTTTCTATTCCACGCTTGTGGACAGGACCGTCCCAGTTTCTACTCCTAAAGAGGCGGAGCTCACCAAACTCCTCGAGAACACCTTCCGGCACGTCAACATTGCGCTCGTGAACGAGCTCGCGGTCTTCTCTCACCAGTTGGGCGTGAACGTGTGGGAAGCAATAGATGCGGCCGCGACTAAACCTTTCGGATATATGAAGTTCACGCCAGGGCCGGGTGTGGGCGGTCATTGCCTGCCAGTGGACCCCAGTTACCTCTCGTGGCAGGTGCGAAAGACTCTAGGACAGAGCTTCCGTTTCGTCGAGCTAGCGAACGACGTCAACGAGCACATGCCCGCTTATGTCGCGCAGCGTGCCCTGGAGGCCCTAAACACTCAGAAGAAGGCCCTCAACGGAGCAGAGGTCATAGTTCTTGGGATTGCATACAAGAAGAACTCAAGCGACTTCCGCGAATCGCCGTCGCTTCGGCTGATCGAACTACTCAAGGCCTACGGCGCCGAAGTGAGCGCGGCCGATCCACATGTTGACGATAGCCGATGGCCGGATCGCCTGCGGCGAATCGACGGCTCTCGCGCCGAACTTCGCGACAGCGACCTGGTGATTCTCGTCACCGACCACGATGACTTCAATTATGACGAAATCGCATCAGCCGTTGAAGACGGGTCGCTCACTCTTCTTGACACGAGGAATCGGCTCCCAAACAATTCGACCATCCGTCTGTAACACCAGGAAGCTAAGAAGGGCACTCAACATGCGCGTTCTCATAACCGGCGGAGCGGGATTCATTGGAACCAATCTTGCGTTGCACCTTGCAGAACAGCCATCGATCGATGAAGTAGTGATCTTCGATGACCTCTCCACCGGCGTTCACCGCAAAGAATTGGATTGCGCAACAATGGTACTCGGCGATCTCCGCGATGCGGATGCCATCGATTCGGCCACCGCAAGAGTCGACCGAGTGATCCATCTCGGCGCGCTCGGTTCCGTTCCTCGTTCCGTAGCTGACCCAGGCACCACAAACGATGTAAACATTCGAGGGACGCTCAACGTTCTTGAGGCAGCCCGGCGCAACGACGTGGGACACGTCATCGTAGCTTCCTCGTCCTCGGTCTACGGCGCGAATCGCACCATTCCCAAGGTCGAGTCCATGGCGACGCTTCCGATAAGCCCCTATGCCGTCAGCAAACTTGCGACAGAGTCGTATGCGAATGCGTTCGAGGCGAGTTATGGCCTCCCCACGCTCGCATTCAGGTTCTTCAATGTATTCGGACCTTTTCAGCGCGCTGACCACGTCTATGCTGCGGTAATTCCGAAATTTCTCGATGCGCTCAAGTCTGGGGCGCCCGTGGTAATCCACGGCGATGGAACCCAATCTCGAGACTTCACTTCCGTTCACTCCGTCGTAGACGCGCTGACTCAGGCGAGTATCGGGGGCGTTACCCACGACACTCCCGTCAACCTAGCCTTCGGCTCGCGCTACACCCTCCTTGAGGTGCTAGATCATCTGGAGCAGATCCACGGATATGCAGTTCCCCGGATCCACACCGAAAACCGGGCGGGTGACGTCCCACACTCCCAGGCTTCATCCGAGCTATTCCAGTCCTTGCTACCTTCGATCAGCCGTCCAAGCCTCGAAGAGGCGCTCGCCGAGGCCTATCGCTGGTATATGCCACTCTGATGCGATCCTAAAGAATAAAGTGCTCCAAGTTTGTTGAAGGTTCCTGACCTGGGGAACGAGGATGGTGCCTCGAAAGACCGGTCGTCAAGAAGCCGACGGCACGTCAGCGATTACCGCAAGAACCCCGCAGCGGCCGAGCCGCCGGCAGAAATGGCAACAGTCGCCGACCGGCACTATGGCGCCTATGAGGCTTGCGTGCGCGGATGATCGGGCGTTCACCCTATCATCGACCGCGCTGATATAACGGCTGGGGTCCATGGAGTCACCCTCGACATGCCGACCAATCCTCCCGTGAAAACAGTGCTCACAGCGTTCAAATCGCCCATACAAAGGTGGCCCGGCAGCTAGTTCAGCAGGCGTCGCCTCGTGGGTTTTTTTCAACAAACTCGTGAGGCGAGTCCAGAAGCGGAGAGCAAGTCCACAATGCAATTACACACCAAGCCCACATGTTCCACTGATGCGTGGAAAGGACGAGACTTGGTAGCACGGCAATAGCAGTAGTCGCATTCCAAAGCATAGATTGCTTTGCAAACTGTTTGTTGCGTGGTTTACGGAATATCGGCGCTTCCGCAGTGTAACTCTTAAAGATGATCGGCATGAAGATGGCGATCCCGAGTATGCCAACGCTTGCGAGGATCTCAGGCGTCCAGGAATGCGAAGGTAACCCTTCCGGCTCGAAGAGAGTGCCATAGACTCCCGGGCCCCATCCGAAGATGGGCGACTGCTCGAACGCCTCGATCGCCCCTCTCCACAACTCGAGCCGCCCCGATGCATCCAGCAAGTTGGCATTCGATCGGCTCAACGTAGAGGACGTCGAGAGTGCACCCGCCCCGATTCCCAGGAGTCTTGTGAACAGCTCAGGGAAGAGACCGATGATTAGGCTCACGACCATAATAAACAGAACAAGCCCACGGTAGAAGCGAGAAGCCCACCGTAAAAAGATCATGCCTAACGCGGCGGCCACAACACCGAAGAGCGATGCCCGAGATCCGGTCTGATACACGACAAAGGATACGGCCAGTGCCAATAGAAAGAATCCAACACGAAATCCCAGGGAAATCTCGAGCCAAAAAGCGAGAAAGAGCGCGAAAGAGGCGCATGTGGCGAGTACTGCAGCAATGAAGTTCGCATTGGCAAATTCTACGAAACGTCGAGTTGTCAGGTCGGCGACCTGCGTTTCCACGCCGTTGAAGTAGACGAACGCCGCGAGCGCCACTCCAACAGCCAGCAGGACGAGAACGTATGTGATGAATCGTCGCCGACTCGCCCCAATGAACCAGCGAACCGGTAGAACATACGCGACCGAGAGAGCAGCGCCCAACGTCGGGGAAACGACATCCACGCCGTGGCCGACAGCAGCTAGCCCCCAGTAGGGACTGACCAGGATGACTGCAACCCCAAGCAAGATCAGCCATTCTATTGACGCAATCATCGTCCGAGTTCGTAACCGATACGCCCCCATGACCACGATCAATACGGCGAGAACATATGAACCGAGGGTGATATTGACTACGCTAACGGCGGCAGGAGTGGCGACAAGAAGCGCGCCCCCAATGGAACTAAAGCGTCCGCCCCGCCGCTCGGTGACAGGCATCGTCATTGTCATCATCTCCCTCCACTTCTCGCTCTCAATGGGTCGGAACGTATTAGGCCTTCGGTGATTGAGCGTTGCATCGTCCGGCCTTGTCAATTGAATAGAAACGAGGACAGCCGCTTGGTCCACTCCGAAGGAATGAATCTCGCTTCCGCGGTAGGAGACAATCCCGGACGAGCACGCCTTAACGCATCCGACAAGCACTCTGCGGTCACGCCTCTGGCGATGACCGCATTGGTCCCCTCTTGAAGATAGTCTGTCGTTCCCCCACAGACGTTCACGATGACGGGTACGCCCAAGTTGAGACTCTCAATTACTTTCGATGGATACCCGAGTCGGTGCCGTCGTAGTGTCGGGTCGCGTAGCAGAAGCATCCAATCAGCGCGCTCAGCAACCTCAAGCGCTTGCTTCCATTCCAGCCATCCATGCTCGACCACCGAGACTCGATCAGCTAGCTCAACCAACCGGCGCGATGTATGTTGATCCACGCGGCCAAGCACGTTGAATTCGGTGTCCCGCAGCGCTTCTGAGCCGCTCTCAGCCAGGCTAATCAGCAACTCGAGCGCCGCAGCGTCCTTTCCGCCTTTTGAAATACCGCTGCCAGAGAGAACGATCCGTCGAATATCGTTGGACTGCTTATTTCCATGCGGGCGTACCGCAGACAACGGAGGCACTACCAGCGTCTCGCCACCGCGTGAGCTGAGCCAGGCTGCCATGGGACTTGAGATCGCCAATGCTCGGCCGCCCCTGCCGAGCATTGGCGGCAACGTTCTCATGAACACTTCATAGAGCCATGAATAGGGAGAGAACCAGGACCCAGGTAGCTCGTCCTGTGAGAACCATTCACTGATGTCAACTACGAGACGAATGCCCTGTGCTCGCGTTGCTCGGCGCAGACGAAGATATTGAAGCGGCCCAGGGTTATACGCAACAACGGCATCGATCGACTTCAGCATCTTTGGGTCGATAGCGTTACCGGCAAACGCACGTCGAAGGCGAGACAGACGCCCGGCCCGAGATGCCCCGTTGCTTCGCATTGTGACGCCCGGCTCAGACAAACCTTCCCACGCGGATGATTTCACGTCCTCCGGACCGTCGCCCGTGAGCAGAGTTACCGTGTGTCCGCCGAGAGCCAGTGCATTCGCGATATTTAGGTTCCGAAGTGCACCCGCATTGATAACGCGGAATGTGCTCGGCGTCACATACAAAGCTTTCATCCTCGTCCGTTTCCTCTGCTCGTCCAGATCTCGGCGGCCGACTCGATCGCAGCTATCATCGATTCTCGCATTGCCCGACCGGAAAACTGTGGTGGCACTTTACGCGCCGGGATGCATGCCGGCAGTCCAGATTCCAGAAAGAATTGAATTTCTACTGCTGAAGCGTCGGAAAGCCTATCGATGTGGATGCTCGCCGCTAGATTTTCACTGAGTAGCTCAATGCTTGCCTGTCGAGCGGGACCTATCAGAATCGCGGGTCGATTGGCTCCGACGTACTGCGCAGACTTCGTTGAAACCGACAGCCGCGTGTAGTCGGCGATCGAAGGTTCCAGCGACTCGACGAAAAGGAGCGCATCAGCCGCTGCCAGCAACGTCGATATCTCGCCAACGGCAACCGGCGGCATGTATCGAATATTGGGAGTCGGCGTCCCACTGGTCGGCGCGTACACTTCCAACATCCAGTCACTGCCCTCCAAGCAGGATGCTACCCACTCGAGCACATGTTGCCGTCCGAGATGGAGCCCTCCTGCGTAGACAAGTCTTCTAGACGATGCCGACCGCCGCGCAGTATAGGCAGGCGTCGCCGGCTCTTCGATCCCAAAGGCAGCGACGTGCACCGGCCTTGCATATCGTTGCCGATACTCGGCAGCCATCATGTCCCCGATACACACCAGCACTGGGCTTCTATCTAGGACGCGGTCGAGAGATCGGAGTGCCGAGGAACGCGCGCGTCCTCCGAGTTCTCCGTTCGGATAGAGCGTCCCGGGCCAGTCGTCCATGAAGTGAGGGACGATAGGGATGTCAAGCTCCTCCGACAGGGCGATGGCAAGCTTCATGATCCTTACGTTCCCAAGCAGCGTATAGATTACATCTGGGCCAAAGTCCTGTATTTGAGCTAGGAGGCCTCTCGAAATGCGGACGGGTGAGACGTCTGCTGCGGCTCGGAGGTCCTTCCACACGCGTGCCGTTGTCGACTGCCCGTCGACCTTGATCGCATCATTGAGCGCAGTTGGTGGGTCGTCTCCTCCGCTACCACGCAACTTGCGGATCGCTCTGACGACGCCGCGAAGAGCGAGGTCGATCGGAGCAACGGTCGCAGGAATAGTCACAGCTGACTCACCACCGGCGGTGTACACGAGCTCGAGCAGATTCTCGTGCGGCAGATCTAGGTATAGGCTGCGGAGCGTTTGGCCGGTCGCGTTAGGCATTTGACCTCCTCCAGCACCGAGCGCCAGGATTTTCGTCTCTGAACTCATACCTCTGTTCCTCCGTGGCGCACTGCCCTCCGGTATCCGACAACGGCAGTTGGCCAGACGAACAAGCAATAGCCGGCAACCGTAATCCACGGTATCCACTCCGAACCGAATCCGACGACAACGAACCATTTGATCGGCACCATGAGAAGAAGGAGTGCGTATCCAATCGTCTGAGGCAACAGTACTTCCGCAGCGTTCTGAACCATGAAAAGCGGTGCGGCTATCGCCTGAACCGTTGCGACTGTTCCGAGCCCGCACAGTAGGATTACGGACGGATCGATTTGCCCTCCGAGCCAGGTCGCAATCACCCATGGTGCGAGAAGCACGGCGACTGCGGCAAGAACCAGAACCGATCCTCCGGACAGCACCGTCATGCGTTGAGTGATACGACGAACCCACGCGGCATCGCCGACTCGGAGCGCTTCAACGTTTGCGGTCCACAAAGGGATCGAGATTGCGCTGACGACGGTCGTCAGCATGGCAAATATCTTGGCCGGCACCGCATATTCGGCGACCGCCTCAAGGCCGACTGCATTGCCTATGATCAACGGATCCGTTGCCATCGATAGAGAAATGAGCACAGAAATTATTAGAAATCTTCCACCCAATCTGATGAGCGCTTTGCTTTCCGACCCCCTGAACGAGCGGATGGACGGTCGGAATTCGCGGCCAGCTCCGAACGTGAAAAACCACCAAGCGTTAACTAGCGTCACGAAGGTCTGACTCGCTCCGGCCATCAACACGAATATGGGCGAAGAGACGTCAAGTGCGACCGCCGCTAATACTCCCCCGATCCCCATCAAGCTCGCCGCTGACTGCCATGCATTGGAAAGAGCCACCTGCTGCGCAGCGTACTGGATGCGAACGATAAGCCCTGCGACAACGTTGAGAAGGAATACAGTAAGCGTGATCAGCACGATCGCCTGGTCACCGGGGCCACTACCGCCAATGATCTGAGCCCAGTCAATCCACGGAGCGGTTGACCAGAGCGCGGCGATCAGCAGCGCCACAATAGCCGCTGCCATTCCGTACGTCGACGCAACTAGAACCCGCGCTCGGTCACGGTCGCTGTCAGCGAGCGCACCTGCCAACCTTGTCATCAGCCCAACGCCGAGGCCAAGGTCCGCGAAACTCGTGAACGCCGTCAAAGCAAGGGCCGCTGACCATGCGCCGTATCCGTTCACACCGAGCTGCTGGAGCGCGAGAGGGATCGTCACCAACGGCGCAAGTACGTAAATACCCCTGCTCACCAGCGCAGCCAGCACCCCGCGAAAAACAGTTGCTGACCGCATCGAAAGCCGCTCCCGATTAGTCAACCCAATCACCCATGAAATTTTTACGGAGGAAAGCTGCGAAACGATCGGGGCTCGCCGCGTCGCTCACCCGGACTGACACTTCCAGACTACGGCGGGACTGGAGCTGGTACTCCTCAGAGTCGCTTGCCAAAAGATAAATTGCTCGGCTGAAAGCGTCCCGCTTATCAATCTGCGTCAGAAACGGCGTTCCGACCAGTTCACCAGCCGCACCCGCATCGGTCGTGACTACCGGGAGACTCCGCGCCATTGCCTCGATCGTCGCGCGCGGCAGGCCTTCTGAACGTGAACCCGAAACATACACGTCGGCGGCGTCAAGCAAATTCCGAATGCGCGCCTTTTCTTGCACTTGCCCAGCGAAGTTTACGTCCAATCCGCGCTCGTTAGCGTCCTTCTCCAGTTCCGTACGGAGCACCCCATCGCCGATGATGGTCAGCGTTGCCGACAGCCCTTCTTCCGCTAGAGACGCCATGACATCGAGAAGAAAGTCCATCCCCTTCACTTTGTGATCAAGAGCGCCGATGGTAATCAAGCGAATTCGGTCCCTTTGGGTTCTTCGTCGGGGCCCGTCCTTGATCCAGCCATCGGGGAGGATCACATTGGATCGCCCTATCGTAGGCGCGCCACTTCTTGCCG
The DNA here is from genome assembly GCA_003524435.1 of Microbacterium sp. Lineage (GTDB taxonomy): Bacteria > Actinomycetota > Actinomycetes > Actinomycetales > Microbacteriaceae > Microbacterium. Next base: position 10,391 of record DQHP01000106.1, on the reverse strand, counting down.
GGTACTTCGATTGGAAATACCGCTCTGACACATAACTGACGGCATCGGCTGAGCGCACCGCTCTCCTGCTCAACCACGTCCAGAGCGCCGCTATTAGCGGCCCGAACGGCCGCGGCGCGAGACTCTGCAATGTCTGGGGGTCAGCTGCCAGGATCGCCAGGTTTCTTGCGCCCGCTGATCGAGCGCGAGCTAGGACTGCCAACGACACTAACTCGGGCACACGGCCAACGAAAACATCGTCGCGAGTACCAATATTTCGCAATCTTCGACGTACCCGCAACATTCCGAGCGGAGTCGATCGCAATCCAACGTAGTAGGGCAATCGCTCTACCCTGACCCCATCTCCCTCGACGATCACTCCAGAATCATCAACACCGACCTCGTCTACGCGCGCCAGAAGAGTGATACGTCCGAATGCTTCGACGAAAGGTCGCCACACCGGGTAAGCCGCTGCGGGATGTTTGGCGCGGATTCGGCCATCAGAGTCGATGTGCATCCGGATCTCTGACGCGATATAACAGACCATCTGTTCTTTTCGCGCCAAGTCAGAGCAAGCCGAGACGTCGTCGGTGGCTGTGAGCCGTACTGACTATGAAGGACAGTGCGCGTTGCGCTGAGTCAGCCACCAGGTACTCGGCGGCGATGCTGCTTGCGGGTTCTTCGAGCGCCAATGCGACGCCTGCCAGTACCGGCCCTTCCTCCACCCCCGTGGTAACGATCGCGCCAGCATCGAGTGATTCTGGACGCTCAATGAAGTCTCGCATCGTTACTGCCGGGAAACCTAGAATTCCAGCCTCCTCGCTGATCGTGCCACTGTCCGACAGCACCAGCTTGGCCTCCTTTTGGAGCTTGTTGTAGTCATGAAAACCGAACGGAGCGTGGAACACGATGCCCTCTTTTGTCGACTCCTCAAGAGCCTCAAGCCGATTTCGGGTCCGCGGGTGGGTCGACACAAGGATCGGGAGACCGTACTTGGCTCGGAGGGCTTGAAGCGACTTGACCGCTGCACTAAGTCGCTCTGCGTTGTCGACGTTCTCTTCGCGGTGAAGACTCACCAGGAAATATTCGCCGCTCGAAAGTCCCTGACGCTCCAGAACATCGCTTGCCGCGATCTGCTCTGCATTTTGGTCGAGTACCTGGCGCATCGGAGAACCGGTAAGCAAGATTCTCGATGGATGTATTCCCTCGCTCAAGAGATTTCGACGGGCGTGTTCTGTGTATACGAGATTGTAATCGGACACGTGATCAACTAAGCGACGGTTGGTCTCCTCAGGAACGTTCTCATCAAAAGAACGGTTGCCTGCTTCCATGTGGAACACGGGGATTTTACGTCGCTTTGCAATAACAGAAGAGATACAGCTATTTGTGTCGCCGAGCACAAGGAACGCGTCCGGAGCCTCTTCGATAAGCACCTGCTCTGTCTCAGCCAAGATCGACCCGAGCGCCTTACCCAGCGAAGAGGTATCTGCATTAAGAAAATGATCGGGGCGGCGAAGCCCCAAGTCTTCAAAGAAGACTTCATTGAGTTCGTAATCGTAGTTTTGGCCGGTGTGCACCAAGACATGGTCAGTGTGCCGGTCGAGAAGCTTGATGGTGGCCGAGAGGCGTATAATCTCGGGTCTCGTCCCGACAACAGTTAAGACTTTGAGTTTATTCATGACACTGCCTCTGCGATCGTATCGGGATGTTTAGGGTCAAATAGATCGTTCGTCCAAAATGAGGTGTACAGCATCTCGGAGCCCGTATTCGCAATCTTGTGTGCCCAACCCGTCGGCATATCGACGGCCGCAGGTTGATCTCCATCAACCGCGAAGTCATACACGCGATCGGTAAAAAGTTTGCGCAACGAGATCGTGCCTCTACCTGCAAGGACGGTAAAACGTTCAACTTTACGCCTGTGAAAATGATCGCCGCGACTGATGCCGGGCACTGTAGTAGAAAACGAGGACTGGCCCTCACCGCCGTGAGACCGCAGAATTTCGAAAAAAGAACCCCGCGCATCCGCATGGCGTGTGGGACGGATCGGTGTAGATGACTCAAACGTGTACGACCGGAAAGTGTTGAATAAATCCAGTTGGAAAGGATCTGCAATGTCAGGAATGTCCCCAAGGGAATACGTCTCGGCGATCTCGGTAAGTCGGGTCAACAGCCCCGAAACGCTCTCCTTAACCTCTGTCGTGGAGCTAGTGACGCCTGTGAGTAGATCAGCCGCATTCTGCGCGTGAAGAAGCGTCAGCTCCTTGTCGTTCTCAACACTCGGATGCTGGCCTGACGCCAGAAGGTGACAGAAAGTCGCAGTCACCGCGTTGTAGAACGGTCTACCATGCTCACCGAATAGGTTCGGCAGCATGACGTTCACGTACTCCGCACCCACGGCCGCGGCCGCGTCCGCGACGATTGCCGCAGCTCGAGCCTTCGACTCTCCGTATATCGAACCATTCGTCGATTGCGTAGAGTTCGCATAGACCACAACAGGCGGCGGTTCGGCGGCGGCGCTCAGAGCCTCCGCGAATTGCTCTGCGAAGCAGATGTTGCCCTCGCTAACCGCGCTCTCCTCCCCACGATTGACGCCCGCAATGTGTATAGCCCGAGTAGCCCCGCTAATCGCCGCGCGAGCATACTCTGGGTCGAAGCCATTGCCAACTGCCACCGACGCGATTTCTGCGCCTTGTTCTTGCAATGCAAGCTTCGTGTGCCAACCCAAGAAACCATTGGCTCCGGTCATCGCCACACGAGACATCAGGAGCGCCTCTCGGGGTCGATGCCCGCGGCTAATAGTTCGGCTCGTATTTCGGGCAACGTCAACAAGAGGTCCTCCACCGCCTCTACGCTCATCCGGTCGACCCTGTGCGAGTCGTAGTCGTCGTACTGCGTCTGCGCCACGTCTCCCTTCTCCACGTAGACGCTGTAATTAAGATCGCGGTTATCCGCAACGACTCGGAAGTAATCGCCCAGGTCCTCTGCGCGCGAGAGCTCCTCCCGAGTCGCGAGAGCCTCCGATACCTTCTCGGCATGTCGGGTACCAATTACTTCGATTCCAGCTTTGGCGTTAAACAAATTGATGACAGCCTGTGCCAGGTCACGTATCGTGCAAGCCTCTGCTTTGCGAACGAACAGGTCTCCTTGTCGCGCGTGTTGGAAGGCAAACTCTACGAGTTGCACCGAGTTTGCCAATGACATCATGAAGCGAGTCATGTCCGGATTAGTAACCGTGAGATTCTTGCCCGACTTAAGTTGTCGGATGAACAACGGAATAACGGATCCCCGCGAATACATAACATTGCCGTAGCGGACGAGCGACACCGTGGTCGCAGCATTCGGGTTGTTCAGCCCGTGCGATTGCGCGACCTTTTCCATCATCGCTTTCGACATCCCCATTGCATTTACAGGGTAGACCGCTTTGTCGGTACTTAGGCAGACGAGCGATTTCACGCCGTTATTCTCCGCTGCCTGAACTACGTTCTCGCTGCCGATGACGTTTGTACGCACTGCTTCCATCGGAAAAAACTCGCAAGACGGCACTTGCTTTAGCGCTGCCGCATGAAAAATGTAGTCGACATCGCGGCTCGCCCGTTCTACGCTCCCGTAGTCACGCACGTCACCGACATAGAAGCGAAGACGTGGGTCACGCAGATCGTGACGCATCTGATCTTGCTTCGCCTCGTCTCGGCTAAGGATACGGATCTCGGCGACGTCGCGCTCGAGCAACCGCTTAGCAACTGTGTGCCCGAACGACCCCGTGCCGCCAGTTACGAGCACACGACTACCGCTGTATGTGTTTTCCATCTCTTCCTTCTCTGCCTTCGTCACGTTTTTCAAATCCTCCGGTGGCTCATGGCATCGAACTACTCATGCTCGCCACGTGACCGATCAATCAGCCTCTCGATGAGTCTCTCCGTCACTGGTTCCGGACGAATGATCGCTCGTACAGTGGCCCAAACGATGCGTATATCCCCGCTAAAGGACCGTCCCCGTACATAATCTGAGTAGATCCTGGCCTTGGCTGGCAAAAGATGCTCCACGTACGCCCGCTCGGGATTCTCGAATCGAGCGAGGTACTCAGCCTCATTACGGAGAATGACGGTTGCTGGGTCGGTAATCCCCGGGCGAACCGAGAGAATAATCGGGCGCAGCTCCCTCGGCCAATGCGATACATACTCGGGCAACTCCGGTCGCGGGCCGACAAGGCTCATCTTCCCCTGGAACACATCGATGAGTTGCGGAAGTTCATCAAGCTTTGAGATTCGGATCAGTCGTCCCAACCGTGTGATCCGAATGTCCGTCGAGGTGGACACTGACGGTCCGGAGAGCTTGCTCGTCATAGAACGGAATTTGTGGATACGGAATTCAGCGCCCCCCCGGCTCACTCGTATCTGCCGGAACATCACCGGCCCCTGCGAATCGCGCGGAATTAAGACTGCCAACACCAGGAAAACTGGCGAGCAAAGAGCGAGCAGGAGAGATGACACGAGCACATCTCGGAGACGGAAGCGCCATTCACCGTGCATCTTCTGACACCTCTTCGTTCCACGACTCATTGGGTGCGAATTCGCGGACGTAGCGATTCATCTTGCGGCCGTTTCGGTTCGTGAACACGTCGTGTAATACCCAACCGCTAGTTGCATAGAAGTCATTCGTGCGCTGATTATCGACGGCATCCGTCGTAAGAAATGCTCTCTGCACACCCATCTCACGCGCCCGTTCGATCCAACTTTGGAGCAGCCGTCGACCAACCCCGGTGCCCTGCACAACAGGATCCACGTTGATCGAGCTGAGAAGTGCACCTGACAAAGCGTCCGGAACGTCGCCCCGGTATCGTACGGCGCCGAGAAGACGCGGAATAGTTCGAGGATCGCGAATCGCCGCCCGCGCTGATGCGAGGAGGAATCCGAGAAGACGCTTTTTCAACAGTCTTCGGAAGAAGCTGTCCGGTTGAATAGTTCCAACTGCAATGCCGATCGCGGCTCCGGCTGCGTCCCGTTCTACGGCGACGATCGCGGTGGGGTCTCCGATGAATCCGCGGTAGAACTCCGCTAGAAACGGAGCCCCCAGTCGCGAGAGAAAAAAGTCAGGGAATGCCTGCCTGTGCAGCGCCACCACACGAGAGACCTCATTCGGAGCGATCTCGTTGACGCTGAACCGGCTCAACGCGGGGGTGCGGCGGTGCCACAACGGCCGATGCGCTCCGGTTACCTCACGGAGAAGCCCCTCCGCTCGGTCTCCCAGTCGTCGCGCGGAGAATTCTTCCTCGTAGAGAGCGGCTGCCCGTTCACCCATGGCGGCCAGCGCGGTCCTGCCGAGCCCACACAGTTCGTCCAAAGCCGCCGCGATACTCATCACGTCGCCCGGATCCGCTGTGAGTCCGACCCCTTGGCCTTCGATCAGCTCTGCTACGTCCCCCTCCGCTGCACAGAGCACTGGCTTACCTGAGTAGAGGATGGCCTGGGTCTTACTGGGCATCGTGATCTTGCTCAGCACGTGAGCGGACAAGCTGAGATAGCAAGCATCCGCAGCTTCGTACAGAGATCGCATCTTCGTTTCGTCTATCCGGCCGAGAAATGTGATATTTGAGCGCCCTAATTCGACCGCCTTCCGTCTCAGGGATTCTTCGTCAACACCTGAACCGGCTATGAGCACCTCGAGCGGGAGGTCAGGCCGAAGCGCGCACGCATCGATAAGCGTGTCGAGTCCTTGTGCCTCTCCGAGAGCACCCGCATACAACAGCACGATCCTATTCTTGGGCAATCCTAGACTTGCACGGAGATCGCCACCATCAGTGTCCGAGGAACGCTGCTCGTTTGCGGGCTTTGGGATGTAGTGCAGTCGAGCGGGGTTGACGCCTCGTGACTCCAAGACATTACCGACTCCCGGTGAGATGTACACCACTGCGTCGGCCGCTCGGTACACGCTAAAGCACCAGCGTTTGAGGAATCGTGAGGCTCGCGCCAACAACTTCGACCCGTTGAGACCCGCCACAAGGAGCGTGTCTGGCCAAAGATCAGCGACTTCGCACACCGTCGGAGTAGATGACCGCAACTGCTGCCAGCGAAGAGGCATACTCAAGGTGATCGGCGAGAAGTTCACCCAGACTGCATCAAGCTTTGGCAACCTTGGCACTCCAAGAAGCGTCGCACTGACTCCGAACGACACGTAGTTTATTAGCCGCTTAAAAGCGGAGCCGTTATGGCTGGGGTAGATAGGGACGCGGGTGACGCGCACGCCGTCCTTGAGTTCGCGGTGGACGATACGCTGGCGGTATCCTGGTGCGATTCTTCCAGATGGGTAGTTGGGGAAGCCCGTGAGCACATACACATCATGCCCGCGTGCCACGAGTTCACGTGCAAGTACCCCCATGAGCGCCGCAGGACCCGGCTCAGGGTCATACCACTGGGTGAAGATGCCGATGCGCATAGGGTTCGTCTCATTGTGCTGGCTTTTGATTCCAGCATCAAGTGTCGACTCAATCACGATAATAGGGATCGAACTGCCTGGGTAACACGCTCGACCTGAAGATCGGTCATGTCCGCGAACAATGGCAGACTAACAGCACTCGCGAAAGACCGCGTCGCCACTGGATAGTGCTCCGCCCTTAGATCGTAAGTCTCTTTCCAGTAGGGGTGCATATGCAAAGGGATGAAATGAACGCTCGTACCCACACCGATATCTGCGAGTGCTTCGATGAACGCATCTCGAGAAAGGGGAGCTTCATCCTTTAGTCTCACGACATACAGATGGTGTGCATGGCCGAGGTCCGCGACAGATCCCACCGGAAGAGTCATTGGGAGATTCAAAAAAGCGGCATCGTAGCGCGTCGCAATCGCCTGCCGCTGTTGCCGCATCTCTTCCGAACGTCGCAACTGGACCCGGCCAATAGCTGCGGCAGGATCAGTGAGATTGTACTTGAATCCGGGAGCAACGACAGAGTACTGCCACGCTGGCGTTTTCGAGGTATAGCGATCGAAGACATCGCGGCTGATGCCATGCAAACGCATTATTCGAGCACGCTCGGCTATTTTCTCGTTCCGCGTCACGAGCATTCCGCCTTCACCTGTTGTGATCGTCTTCGTCGCATAGAAGGAGAAGACAACAGCTGCGCTCTCACTATCGCCGATGAATCTCCCGTCGTCGCGCACAGGGAAGGCATGCGCGGCATCCTCGATAACCGCGAGGCCGTGATCCTTAGAAAATTTTCCGAGCGCGTCTCTCGGTATCGGTAAGCCTGCGAAATGTACCGGAATAATCGCACGTGTCCGTGCTGTCACCTTCTTGGACGCTGCATCGAGATCTATGTTTAGAGTCTCCGCGTTCACATCCACGAATATCGGTGTCGCACCAACATAACGCACGACCTCAGCGGTCGCAGTAAACGTCCATGTTGGAACCAGCACTTCATCCCCAGGGCCGACGCCAGCTGCCTCCACAGCCAAGTGCAGAGCGGCCGTGGCAGAGTTAACGGCAACCGCATGAAGCCCCTCACCTTCAAGGTACTCTGCAAACTCACGCTCAAATGCGACTGCGTTGACACCAGTGGTCAACCATCCTGATCGGATCGCTTCGGCTGCCGCCTGTACCTCGTCCTCGGTGATGCTGGGGACGGCGAACGGGATAAAGGAGTCAGTCATGTTCATTGTTCAAGTTCCTTCGCGAGTTCTGCTGAACATCTTGCTTACAGTGAAGGTCGGTGGTCCTTGGTTTCGTCGTTCGCCACGGGGGTCGTAATCAGTTCAACCACCGCTGTGTCGTTGCCCCGTGGGTCGGTGAACAACCGCGCCATCCAGCCGTCTCTGTCGAGACGGACCGGATCAATGATATCCGCGCGGGTATGCGAGATTTTCGAGTGAAACGGGCGCTCGAGCTTCTCCCGTTGGCCAACGAGTTCTTCGTGCAGCTTTTCCCCGGGACGAAGGCCCGTGAAGACGATCTCAACGCTCTTGCCTGACATCGCGATCATGCGCTTTGCGACTTCAAGAATTGATACGGGCTCGCCCATGTCGAGGATCAGCACCTCCCCGGTTCGTCCGATGCCACCGGCCTGAATCACAAGCTGGCACGCCTCGGGAATTGTCATGAAGTAGCGCGTGACATCGGGGTGCGTCACCGTCAGCGGGCCCCCGGCTTCGATCAGCGTTTGAAACGTCGGCAGCATCGATCCACGGCTGCCGATAACGTTACCGAAGCGCACCGAGAGGTAGCGCATGCCGGTCTGCTCGCCCGCCCACGCAGTGAGCTTCTCGGCCACACGCTTGGAGTGACCGAGCACGCTCGTCGGATTCGCCGCTTTATCTGTCGAGACGTTCACGAACGTATCGACCCCCGCAGCACGAGCTGCGGTGAGCACATTCAGCGTGCCGAGCACGTTCGTCTTCCACGCCTCGTCTGGGTACTGTTCCAGCATCGGCAGGTGCTTCAGCGCCGCCGCATGAAAGACGACCTCTGGGCGACGGTCGGCGAAAATCTCGTTGAGTGTGGCCTCTTCACGGATGTCTGCCAGCACGACGTCTCTCGAGTCGAGTAAGCCGTGGCCCAACGTGCCCAGCTGAGCGATCTGCAGACCGGTCTCGTCACGGTCGAGCATGATGAGCTCACTCGGGCCGTACTTCGACAGTTGGCGGCACAGCTCTGAGCCGATCGAACCGCCGGCGCCCGTGACAAGAACACGTCGACCGGTTACATAGCCGGCGATGAGTTCAACGTTGGTATCGACCGGGTGACGGCCGATGAGGTCTTCAATGCTGATGTCGCGCAAGTCGGATACCGACTGTTCCCCGCTCAGCATACTGCCCAAGGTCGGGGTCACCGAAACCGTCAGGTCGGCAGCCTCAGCTTGATCAGCGAGGCGACGCAGCAGTGTGCTGTCAGCACGACCGATGGCGACGACAATGGCCTTCGCCCCGGTGCGCTCGGCAGCTTCCGCAATCTTATTAGTGCGCCCTACTACCGGCACGCCCCTCAGCCGCAGGTTCTTCTTAGCCGGGTCGTCGTCGAGCAGCCCTACGGCCCGGAACGGCGAGGTCGGATCAGTCATCATGTTGTGGAGCAGCGCATCACCGAGGTAGCCGGCACCGACGATCAATGCCGGCTCTGCCTGCGCACCGGGACGCCGATTGCGTTCAAGGATGAGACGCGCGAGGTAACGGACGCCGAACATCATCAGCAGCACAAAGGGGAACGCGAGAATGACTGTTCCACGCGGAAGGCTGACTAGCGGTCCGAAGACGAACACAAGAATTGCGAGCACGAGCGCCTGTCCAAGCACTGCGAGCCCCAGCGTACGCACCTCTTCGAAGGAGCCGTAGGTATAGCGGCCTCGATAGAAAGCCAAATAGTAACCAACGATAATCTGCAGGGCCGCGGCAATAAGTGCCAGCACCAGAGTTGCGGTCCAGCCACCGACTTCGGGTGTGTATTCGAACCGCAACACCACTGCGGCAAAAATCCCGATGATCCACGCGAAGCTGTCAACGATGGCGGCAGCGATGCGTCGGCGTCGCTGAGCGACCGAAACGATCTGAATCGATCCGGTATCTGTGTTCGTGTAAGTGTCCGTGTCCGTGCCTTTTCCCGCGGTACTACCCCTCAGCTGTGCGAATGCACAACTCTATTCTTCAGCATCTAGTTAGAGCTTCTAAAAACATCGTGGCATATCGCAGTGACATCCGATGTCACTGGGACGCTGCGTTGCGATAAGCACCCGACCGCAACTCAGCCTGCTGGCGACTCTTCGCCGCCACCCGTATCGCCGCCAGTTTCAGGCTCGGTCGGAGCCGGCTCCTCAGGCTCTTCGGTGGGCTCTGGCTGATTCGGGGGTGGGTTGTAGCGCGGACGATTGTTCTCGCGCTCGCGCTCAGCCTCTTCTTCGATGCGCACGCGCTCATCGTGGTCGGCGGTGTGCAGTGCATCAACTGCGTTGCGATACGCCGTCAGCGCGGCAGCGCCCGCAGCGCCGTTCAGCGGAGTGGCGACGATGGCCGCTGCGGCGGCGGTGACAGCATCCCGAAACTCATCCCCCGCTACCTCATATTCCTCGACCTCTGCGGCAGCATGCGTCGTGAAGCTGTTCGCAAAGGTCGCGAGCTGCGCTGTGTACGTCTCTTTCAGCGCGTCGACCGCCGTGCGTGCTGTGCGCAGTTCTTCAGCTGCCGCGTCGACATCGGTCATCTTCTGCTGCACGATATCGATGGCTTCGCCGACGCTCGAGAGTGAACCTTCATCAACCGAGCCGCGCTCATATGCTGCTGGCAGTTCAGGAATGGCCGCCTCGGCCAGCGCAGCCTGATACCCGTCCACCGCGGTGGTCGCTGCGGCGAGCGCGGCCGGATCAGCCGCTGCCGACCGCTCGTCGGTCTCCGTCAGTGTGCCCAGCGCAGTGCGGATGAGGGCGGCATCCGCCG
>DQHP01000112.1:201-4034 GCA_003524435.1 Microbacterium sp. | reverse complement strand
CGCGAGCGCGAGCGTACCGGGGAGCAGAAAGGGAAGCGCTCCCGCCGGTGCGGAGAACGTGAGGGCGACGACTGCGAGCGCGCCGATGCGGATGAGTGGCAGCAACTGACCGCGCACGAACACAACGATCGTGTCCGGCACGCGAAGCGCGTCGCCATACAGCCTGCGATAGGGAGAGAGCTGTGCATCGGCCCGCGATGGCCCAGACGCAGCGCCGAGCGCCGCCCCGCACATCATCACCTGACAAAATAATGCGATCGGGCCCGCGACAGCCTCGAGAACATCCGGGACGATCACACTGCACAACGCCGTGGTGAGACCAATCAGCACGAGTCCCGCACCGCCGAGTGTCACCAGCGTGATGATCAGCCCCGGCGTCGAGCGCGCATGCGATGTCAACCCGTTCTCGCGCGCCCACATCGTCACTTCCACCCCAACAACCACCCGTAATGCGCGCACACGCGAATCGCGGCGCTCGGCGCTCACTCCTTCGGGTAGTGCTCGCACGGGCAGCTTTGCGGTCGACATCACGGCCTCATCGAGGTGTCGCGCTGTCTTTCGCGCGCGGAGTACGAAAGATTCAATTGCACGATCGCAGCGATTCCGCACAATACGGCGGCAACGGCGGGTACCCAAAGCAGCGGCTCGTCGCGCAGGAATGCGCTGAGCATCCCGCCAGCCACCATGCCGCCGGCAAATAGGGACACACCGATGGCGGGAAGGAGCGCGGGCCGAAGCAGAAAGGGAATGAGCACGAGCGGGATCACCAAGATAGCGATAGCGCACATAGTGCGCATGACCTGCAGGATGCCAAATGTTTCCGGCGGAGCACCGAGCGCGTTGGATCCGCTGTAGACGAGTCCGATGATGCCTGACAATGCGAGAGCGACGGCTGCCACCGCAGGGATAGCTCGGACAATTAATCGATAACGACGCTGTTTCATCGTCCTACCACCTCGCAATCTGCGTCAGCGCGACCGCCAGCACGGGCACGGCTACTGCGGCGATGTATAAAGCTCGCGATCCGCGCGACGGCGCATCACGCAAAAATGGATGGCACAGCCAGAGGGCTGCAATCGTGAGTGCTGAGACGGCAAGAACAACCCACACGCCAAATCCCTGCGGCAAAAGGCGCGGCAACCCGACCGCGACGAGCGACGTGAGCACTAGATGTCCCACATCTACGCTGCGCACCATCACGGGAGCGAGTGTCACAGACTTCGGCTGGCCGCGCACGCTCAGCATTCGCCCGATAAGCACAGCTCCCAATCGCAGTACGAGGTAAGTGATAAAAATGCCGAAGAGGATGAGTGCCAATGCGGTCGCTCGGGCGAGACCGTGGAACCCCTCCGCGATCTCGATATCACCGACCGCGATCTGCTCATCGATGACCGGCGTCAAGGCGAACGTTGCGACCGTCGCGGCGACAAGGTTGGCGATCATCCACAACGCCGTGAATCGTGAACGTCGCAGTTCACGTGGGGCTTGGCCCGATCCCGGTACTGCAGGTGCGGTGACAAGAGCCACATCGAGATCTGAAACGGATGTGCCCTCGGGACTGGGCGTGGATCGTCTACTCATCGTGGAAGCCCTCCGGCTACTTCGAGCACCGCGCCAATAGCCAGCAATATCGTGCCGACGATTGCGAACGGCAGACTTGCGGCGATCTGAGCGGCGGCGCGATAGAGAATGTCGACGACGCGCGACGTCGACCTGACAGGTGTCTGGGTGCTTGTTCGAAACGCTAACCGTGCGCGAAACACCGGGAGCAATCCCGCAAATGTGAAGAACATGAAACCAAGGAGTTCGAGCGCAAGAAACGGCCAGAACGCGTCGAATGCGCCAGCGACCCCCCACGCGCTTGTGGCAAGCCCGATGACGGATCCAATGTAAATACCAGAAAGAATCGTCATTGCTACGGCAATTGCGCCGAAGCTGATCACACCTGCATAGATCGTGATTCCGACTGCGACGTTGTTGGCGAAAATGCTCGGCACTTGATCCCAGGGTTGATATGCCGAGTCCTGTGGCGTCACCGCGAACGGAAGTTGCGCCGCGGTGCCGAGCGCAAGGGTGACGATCCAGAGTGCGACCGTCACCCCCGCGGTCCAACGCCACGTGCGTCCGCTCGCGCGTACGGGAGCGGACGGATTGACTGCGAGTGTTGTGTTCATGTTGTCGTGGCGTTGGCCGTTCGGCAAGAGTTCTTACTCGATCGACTTCTTCTTGCCGTAATAGCCGATCGCCCAGCGAATAGCCGCGATCGCGGCCCCGCCAACACCGCCACCGATCAGCGCGGCGACTACTGTAGCGACTGCAGATCCGGCGAGCACTGCGTTGACGATAGCGACGGCGACTCCAGCTTCGGCGACACCGAGTGCCGTGATAATCGACTTCACCACCTCAGGGCCATACACGCCCCCGAAGATCACAGCCGCCGCTGCCAAAGCGAGCGCGATGCCTGCCCCGGCGAGGTTGCGTGTGATCACTTTAGGTGAATCAATTGCGAGCCCTTGCGTAATACTCATTGCTCATCTCCTTCGATGTAATGCGGAGTGCACTGATGGTCGTGGCACAGGCGTTCTCGTTGTGTGAACTTCTATCGCCGAGCCCTCCGCGCGCCGATCGGCGTTGCTCAGGAGTGTAGAAACAACCTGATTGCGGGTGCGAGGAAAACAGACAGTTCAAGTCGAACGTCGCGCCATCTCAAGACGGAGGTCTTTCTGACGTCTACCAAAGGTTGCGCCGATTGCACGACGGCACGGACTCCTCCCGTGCCGATGCCTATGCGGCTGCGTTCTAGGAAACCGCGCGAGATCACTTGGGTAGTGCATCGCTGGCCGGTACAGTCGCTATCTGAGGAAGACCGGTTTCTCTCGGAAGGATGCTGATGGCCACTGAGCAGGATGAAAACACTTCGCCGCCCCATCCCCACCCTCCTCTGCTTGATGTGTCCGAGCGTCCCGCAGTCACCCCCGGACCGCTGACGAAGCCGTCGCCAACAATTCGTCCTGCCCAAAAATCGCGCACGAAGTTCCTCATCATCGCGGCCATTATCCTCGCTGCAGCGATTGCCGCGATCGCGTTCCTTCCACCACTGCTGTCATGACCTCCTGGGCCAGCACCGCGATCGCCCTGCTTGAGGCAGATGCCAACCGCTCCGCCGACACCCATCTGCATGCATTCCCGCTTCCTGTCGAGTGGGGCATCGATCTATATCTCAAAGATGAGTCGGTGCATCCCACCGGATCGCTAAAACACCGCCTTGCCCGCTCGCTGCTGCTTTACGGTCTGGTGAACGGACGCATCAAAGAGGGCACGACGCTCGTCGAAGCATCCAGCGGATCAACCGCGGTATCAGAGGCATACTTCGCCCGGATGCTCGGGCTCGACTTCATCACCGTCGTGCCACGCACGACGAGCGCGGAGAAGATCGAGCTGATCGAGTTCTACGGTGGCAAATGCCACTTCGTCGATCATCCGCCCGAGATGTATAGCGAGGCCGAACGCCTCGCCAGCGAGTGCGGCGGCCACTATCTTGACCAGTTCACCTATGCCGAGCGCGCCACCGACTGGCGGGGAAACAACAACATCGCCGAAAGCGTGTTCAGCCAGCTTTCGCGCGAGCGGCATCCCGTTCCGGAGTGGATCGTCGTGGGGGCTGGCACCGGCGGCACCAGCGCGACGTTCGGTCGCTACGTGCGTTATCGCCAGCATCCGACTCGCGTTGCCGTTGTCGATCCCGAAGGCTCGGCCTTCTACGGCGGGTGGAGCACGGGCGCTGCCGATTATACGACCGGGACGCCAAGCCGCATCGAGGGCATCGGCCGCCC
>DQHP01000112.1:0-151 GCA_003524435.1 Microbacterium sp. | reverse complement strand
TCCATTGCCGCCGTCCGTCTGCTGAAGGATCGCACGCTGCACTGGGCGGGCGGATCCACCGGCACGAACCTGGTTGGCGCGTTCCAGCTGATCGCCCGAATGGTCGCCGACGGGCGCCGCGGCAGCGTGGTCACGTTGATCTGCGACGGCG
>DQHP01000183.1 GCA_003524435.1 Microbacterium sp. | reverse complement strand
GGTGCGGTCGTGGGGATGGCGCTACGCCACACGGCGTCGCTGGGCGCTGCGCGACGTCTCGCTGAGCATCACACCCGGGGAACGAGTGCTGTTGCTCGGAGCATCCGGATCGGGAAAGTCGACGTTGCTGCAAGCGCTCGGCGGTGTGCTCGGTGGGGCTGATGAAGGCGAAGAGCTCGGTGAGCTGCTCGTTGACGGTGTGCCCGCCGCGCGCGCGCACGGACGCGTCGGCATGGTGCTGCAAGATCCTGACACCCAAACGATTCTTGCCAGGGTCGGCGACGATGTGGCTTTCGGATGCGAGAACCTCGGCGTGCCTCGCGAGGAGATCTGGCAGCGGGTTTCGTCCGCGATGGGAGCTGTCGGCCTTGACCTGCCGCTGGACCGGTCGACGGCCGCACTCTCTGGTGGGCAAAAACAGCGACTTGCGCTCGCGGGCGTGCTCGCTATGCGCCCCGGAGCAATACTGCTGGATGAGCCGACGGCCAACCTCGACCCGGCGGGCGTCTGCGAGGTTCGTGACGCCGTGAAGTCTGCGCTGGATGCGAGCGGTGCGACGCTCGTTGTCATCGAACACCGCATCGACGTGTGGTTGCCGTTGGTTGATCGCGTGATCGTTTTGGGGTCGTCGGGCGAGACGACCGTCGTGCTCGCCGATGGAACTCCGGATGCTGTGCTCGGCGCGCGCGGAGCGGAACTTGCCGCGGCCGGGGTGTGGGTGCCGGGGCATCCGCCCGTGTTTCCTCCGCCTCCGACGGCTGCACCTGGGGAAGTCCTGCTTTCCGGGGAGCAGCTTGTCGTTTCGCGGCGCCCGGGAGTTCCCGTGGCTGGTCCCCTTGACCTCGGCGTGCGCGCCGGTGAAGTGCTCGGCATCACCGGAGTCAACGGGTCAGGAAAATCGACGCTGGGGCTGACGCTGGCGGGGCTTATCGATCCGGAAGGTGGGCGGGTGGTGGCATCCGCTGAGCTTGCCTCGGGTGAGAAAGCTGCTCCAGGTAAGTGGTCGTCGCGCGCGCTGCTGACCCGAATCGGTGCCGTGCTGCAGAGCCCAGAGCATCAACTGCTGGCCCGCACTGTGCGCGAAGAGCTGTCGATCGGGCCCCACGCGCTGGGCCTTGTAGAAGACGAGGTGACTGCCAGAGTCGATGATCTGCTGTCGCGTCTTCGCCTCACCGCCCTCGCGGAAGCGAACCCCTACACACTGTCCGGTGGCGAGAAGCGTCGGCTGACCGTTGCTGCCGCGCTCGCCACCCGACCGCGCGTGCTCATGCTGGATGAGCCGACCTTTGGTCAGGATGCGGTGACTTGGGCCGAACTCGTCGCCATCATCGCGGGCCTCCGCGAACAGGGCTCAGCGATCATCGTCGTCTCACACGATGAAGCCGTTCTGCGTGCGCTGCATGCCCGGCGGATCGAGCTGACTCCGTGACCGACTTTGCTGTCGACACAGGGCGCGTCTCGCGCACCGGCCCCATCGCTCCGCGCAGCGCACTGGCGAAGCTCGCCACTGCTCTGCTGATCAGCATCCCTCTGATCTTGACGATCGACGTGCTCTCGGCGGCGGTGGCGGTGATGTTGGAGATTCCGCTGCTGTTGCTCGCGGGCCTACGGGTGCGCGAGTTCTGGCTGCGCACCGCAGTGCTGTGGATCGCCGCGCCCCTGAGTGCCGTGACGATTGCTCTCTACGGTGAGGCGAGCGGGACGGTGTATTTCGAGTGGTTCGTGATGCGGGTCAGCGATGGATCACTCGCGCTTGCCGCGGCGACAGCTCTGCGCGTGCTGGCGATCGGGCTGCCCTCGGTGGTGCTGTTCGTGACGGTTGATCCCACTGATCTTGCGGATGATCTCGCGCAGCGGGTGCGACTACCAGCCCGCTTTGTGATCGGTGCGCTCGCCGGGATGCGCATGCTCGGACTGCTCGCCGACGACTGGCGCGCCCTCGCGCTTGCCCGAAGGGCGCGTGGAGTTGCTGATCAGGGGCGGATTCGCCGAGGCATTGGAATGGCGTTCGCGCTGTTTGTGCTGGCAATTCGGCGCGGGTCATCGCTGGCGACCGCGATGGAAGCGCGAGGATTTGGCGGACCGGGTGCGCGTACCTGGGCGCGGCCATCGGGATGGGACCGCGGTGACACCGTGCTGCTCGTCGTCGGGATGCTGATTCCTTCCGCCGCGCTGACCGCCGCGGTTGCCTTCGGCACCTGGAACTTCATCCTCGGGCCGTCGGTGGCCGGATGAGCCGGTGCACTCAACGCCGCCCCGGCCCGACGGGGCCACCGTTTTTCGTTGCTGCTGTTTGCGCCGCGTAACTCCGGAGAAACTACCCGCGGTGGCTTCGCGGCGACGGAGAACATGCGGATCGGCGAAAAACCTCCGGAGTTATGCGGAGGGACGGCGCCCACCCTTCACGTTCGCAACTCCTCACGAATGGCCGCAGAAGCGGTGCCGCGTGTCCCACGAGGCCCACTGTGCGCGCGTCTTGAGGAATTATGGACCTCCGGACGGGTACACCAGAGAACGGGAAGCGGATCAGCGCGCGTCGAGCTCGCGTACAAGACGCCGCGGCGCTGTCACCCGGTAGGACGCATCAACCAACTCGGTGATCTCCGCCCAATCCGTAGCGTCGTCAAGATCGATGCCGAGCCATCCAGATGGGCCGAGGTACATCGGCACCCAGAATCTTAGGTCCTGGTGCAGGGCGGGGGCATCATCCGGATCCGGCCGCACGACGATCGCCGCATCGTGCGCGAGCCACCCGTCATCAAGTCGCTCGGAACCGCCGAAGTAGCAGAACACCTTCTGCGTGAAGAAGGCCGGTCGCCCGTGGCTGACCTTCTCATCCGCCTCGGGGAACGTGAGGGCAATGTCCCGCACGCGAGCGAGGAACGGATCGGTTTCGCTGAACATCAGAGGATGGGACATCTTGAGCTCCCTCAGGTTGCGTTCCATAGGTCGCGGTAATAGGCGAGACGCTCACGGTCGGGGATGACGCCGTATGCCTCGATGAGAGCATCCTCCCATCCGGGTCCGTAGTTCCACTCGGTGCTCATCGATGCGGCGGCGATGTCCGCCCACCGGTCGGCGGTGCCGAGGGCGGCGAGATCGACATGGGCGAGCGGTGTGCCCGTCGTCGCATCGAGCAGAGTGTTCGGTACGCAAGCATCGCCGTGGCAGACGACGAGACGATCGATCGATGGTGCATCAAGTAAAGCAGGGGACACCCGGATGCCTCGTGCCTCAGCATTCTCGATTCGCGACGTGACTCCCCAATCCCACGGGCATTCTTCGACGGGCAATGTGTCATGCAGCATCCGTAATCCTGCGCCGACGGCGCGCACAGCGATTGCCGGTTCCGCGATCCAGCGTGGGTTGACCGCGCTTTCACCGTCGATCGCTGCTGTGACAAGCCACTCATGCTCATCGCCCTGACCCTGTTCGATGACGTCGGGGACGCGGATCCAGGACGCTGCCCAGCGCATGCGCTCCGCCTCATCACGCATGCTGGCCTCGTCGTGGAGGGGGCCGTACTTGATATAGCGGCCGTCGTCAGTGCGGAATGTGAGCCCACCGATGTTGTTCAGCCACACCGGCAGTAGTGACGCACCGCTCGCGAGCAACCTCACCTGCTCCGGTACAGCGACTTCGGTGGTTGGAATCGTCATCATGCTGGCCTTCCTGCTCGCATAACTCCGGAGAAACTGGTGTGGTTGTCGCTGCCGCGGCCGAAACTATGCGGATCGGCGAAAATTCTCCGGAGTTGTGCGGATGGGGCTGGGGTGCGCGTGCGGACGGGCTTGAGTTGTGCACGACTCGTCGCGGTCACAGCAGTTCGCGCAGCGCCGCATCGAGCACAACGGCGTGGTTATGCTGCTCGTCGTGGGCGGCGTAGACGAGGGTGACGATCGGATGCTCGCGCAACTGCCCCGCGAGCGACTCAAGTGCGGGCGCTGTCTCGTTTTCGAGTTCAGCACGGTACCGGTCGGCATACGTGCTCCAGTCGTCATCGGATGCCGCGTGCCAGTCCTTGCGCAGTTCGGGGCTGGGCGCGGTGTCTTTTGCCCACAAATCAATAGCTGCGTGCTCTTTCGAGACTCCGCGCGGCCACAGCCTGTCAACCAGCACGCGGAACCCGTCCGAGGCTTCGGCGGTATCGTAGGCTCGCTTGCGACGCAGTTCCATATCTCCACCCAACACCTCTGTGGCGATTGGCGCCAGACGTGAGACTGCGAATCGCATAAGCTGGAACTCAGTTGCACGATCGTTCGAAGGAGAACACATGCAGATTAAGGGATCAGGTGCTCTGATCACGGGTGGCGCCTCGGGGCTCGGCCTCGCAACAGCACGCGCGCTCGCCGCCGCTGGGGCGCATGTCACACTGCTTGATCTGCCGTCTTCACCTGGCGTAGAACTCGCCGCCGAACTCGACGGAACCTTCGCTCCTGCCGATGTCACAAACGCTGATGAGGTGAAGGCAGCCGTCTCCGCGGCTAATGAGCCCGCCCCGCTGCGTATCGTCATCAACTGCGCGGGCATCGCACCGCCGGCCAAGGTCCTCGACCGCGACGGCAACCCCGCCGTTCTTGCCGACTTCGAACGCGTCGTCCGGATCAACCTCGTCGGAACGTTCAACGTCATCTCGCAGGCATCCGCCATCATCGCCAAGAATGATGAGGTCGACAGCAGCGGGCGTGGCGTCATCGTGAACACCGCATCGGTCGCTGCCTTTGACGGCCAGATCGGTCAGCCCGCCTACTCTGCCTCGAAGGGCGGCGTGCACGCGATGACACTTCCTGTTGCGCGGGAGCTTGCTCGTTACGGCATCCGGGTCTGCACGATCGCCCCGGGAATCATGGAGACACCGATGCTCGCCGGCCTGCCCGAAGCCGCACAGCAATCGCTCGGTCAGCAAGTGCCGTACCCGGCACGCCTCGGACGCCCCGACGAGTACGCTGCGCTGGCCCTGAACATCGTTGAGAACGACTACCTCAACGGCGAGACCATCCGACTGGACGGCGCCATCCGCATGGCGCCGAAATGACCCGAGGAGAATCATGAGCACACTGGCAGGCAAGACGATTCTGATGTCGGGCGGTAGCCGCGGCATCGGGCTGGCGATCGCACTTCGCGCCGCTGCTGACGGCGCGAACATTGCAATGCTCGCAAAAACTGACACCCCGCATCCGAAGCTCGAAGGAACGATCCATACGGCGGCCGAGCAGATCCGTGCGGCGGGCGGGCAGGCGCTGCCGATCGTCGGTGACGTGCGCGAAGATGACGACATCACTGAAGCCGTCATGAAGACGCAGGGCGAATTCGGCGGCATCGACATCGTCATCAATAACGCGAGCGTCATCGACCTGTCTCGCGCGCTCGATCTCGGTGCGAAGAAGTATGACCTCATGCAGGACGTCAACGTCCGCGGCACGTTCATGCTGTCGCGCGCCGCGATTCCGCAACTGCGTGAGTCGGAGAACCCGCATATCCTTTCGCTGTCACCGCCGCTCAACCCCACGCCGAAGTGGCTGGGCGCGCACACCGGTTATTCGCTGGCAAAGTTCGGAATGACTATGGTCACGCTGGGGCTCGCTGCCGAATTCGCTGAGGATGGAATCGCCGCCAACACGCTATGGCCGCGCACGACAATCGCGACCGCTGCGGTGCAGAACCTGCTCGGCGGAGACCAGGTCATGGCCGCAAGTCGCACGCCGGACATCTATGCGGATGCTGCGTATGCCGTCATCACGAAGCAGGCCAGCGGCTACACCGGACAGAGCCTGATCGTCGAGGACGTGCTTGAAGCTGATGGTGTGACCGACTTGTCGGGATATGCGGCGGTGCCAGGCACCCCCGATGACCGGCTGTTCCCGGACATCTTCCTCGGCTAGGCCACCGCTTTCTCAAGCTTGCAAAACCACGCCGAGACGGCGACGGGTCGCCGATGTTTCGGCGTGGTATTGCAGTCTTGCGAAGAGTCTGGTCAGAACAGCAGGTAGATCGCATCGTGATCGTCAGCACGATCACGATGCGGTCGAACACCTGCTGCTTCATGCGTCGCGCGAGCCAGAGCCCTGCGAACGCGCCGACGATGACGAGCGGAACGAACACGGCATCCATCAGCAGGGTCTGGGTGTCGAAGGGTCCGATTCCGGCGAGGAACGGCACCTTGGCGACGTGGACGATCGCGAAGAACCACGCCGACGTCCCGAGGAACACCTGCACCGGCGTGCGCTTGGCGAGGAAATGCATCGACATGACCGGTCCCGCCGCATTCGCCACCATTGTGGTGAAGTCGGCGAGTCCGCCGTAGGCGGATGCTGCGATGATTCCGTGTTCCGCGGACGCGGCATCCGCAGCCTACGGAGGTCGAGTCCGCCGCCCCAGGGGCTCCCGATGCTACTTGGCGACGAGTGTGGTCTCGAAGCGATAGAGGTCGGGCCGGTAGCAGTGATGTCCGTACTCGATCGCGGCGCCGGACTGATCGAACGAGATGCGCTCCATCGTCAGTACCGGTCCCCCCGCGTCGATCCCCAGCAAATCAGGCTCGTCCGCCTCCGAGCGGCGAGCTCCGATCTTCTGCTTGGCGACCCGGATGGCGACGCCTCGCGCACGCAGCACCTGATAGAGGCCCCGCGATTCGAGCTGCTCCCGGGAAATGTTCGCGAACTCGCGCGGAAGGTAGTTCTCCAGCACTGCGACCGGGACGCCGTCGGTGCTCCGGCGGCGCCGGAGATGCAGGACTTCGGTGCCGGGGGAGAGAGCCAGGGCCGCCGCGACCTCTTCCGAGGCCGGGATGACCTCGTGGGTGAGTACCTGCGTGCCCGGCTCTTGGTGGGCGCTCTGGAGGTCTTCGAACAGGCTGGTGAGCTCGACCTGGCGGGTGACGGAGCCCTGCACGACCTGGGTGCCGATGCCTCGGCGCCGCACGAGGAGCCCCTTGTCGACGAGCTCCTGGATCGCGCGCCGGATGGTGGGCCGCGAGAGACCCAGCTGCTCGGCGATCGAAACCTCGTTCTCGAGGCGAGCGCCGGCCGGGATCGCGCCGGATTGGATCGCGCTCTGCAGGCGGGTGGAGACCTGGAAGTACAGCGGGACCGGGCCCGTGCGGTCGATATCCGCGAAGAGATCGTTCGGCCACGGGGTGACGAGATCGGCCATGGTTCTCCGCTTTCTGTGAGGGAGTCATATTGTAGCGACAATCATACGATCGCCTCCATCCCCCTCTTTTCTGGGGATCCCGCCCGGCGAGGCGCGGCAATCGGGTCTCGGATGCCGTTTCCCCGCCGCAGATGCTTAAAGTGCTATTGTGCTGACATGAAAGACAGGATGTGAGCTACGTGTGGGATCCGCACCTGCTCGTCGAGCTCGGTCTGCTCGCGCTGGCGTTCGTCCTGTCGCTCGCCGTCGGCGTCGAGCGCTCCCGCAAACTCAAGAGCGCCGGGCTGCGCACGCACGTCCTTGTCGGGATCGGTTCCGCGATCTTCACGCTGATCTCGGCGTACGGGTTCGAGGGGGTGCTGGGTCCGGACGTGGCGGTCGACCCCTCCCGCATCGCGGCGCAGGTGGTGTCCGGGATCGGGTTCCTTGGTGCCGGCGTGATCTTCGTACGGAACAACGCCGTGTCGGGGCTGACGTCGGCGGCGACCATCTGGGTGGTGGCCGCCATCGGCATGGCGTGCGGGGCGAACATGCCCCTCCTGGCGATCGCCGGCACGGGGCTGCACCTGCTC
>DQHP01000004.1 GCA_003524435.1 Microbacterium sp. | reverse complement strand
CCCGGGTCAGCCGCACCGCGACGCCGAGCGCGATGGCGGCGGCTGCGAGCGCGAGTTCCGTGACAAACGTGTAGCCGTGGAGCGCGGCATCTGACTCTGAGCCGTCGAGTCGGAAATAGGTGGCGACACCCAGCAGCACCGCAGCCGAGCCGACGGACCAGAACGTGCGCCGTTGCTCCGCTGCAGAGAAGAGCGCGCCTGTCGCAGGGAGCACCATGCCGACCGGCGGCAGATCCAGCGTGTAGTACGCGAAGATTGCGAGCAGTGTCACGACCAGCGTGGTCCGCGGCAGCCGCCGGCGAACGAGCAATATCAGCCCGAAGCCGAGTGCGAACGCGTATCCACCGAATAAGGTGCGACCGGTCGGATCAGCGGCGATGACAACGGCGAGCACCAGGGTCACTGCGATCGCGAGCCCAGCATCCGCGAGCCGTGGGTTCACCTCGCTACGCATGTCTCCAGCGTAGGAGGATGAGTCGGCGCGCGCGATCCCCTCATGTCGACGCCGGAAGTCGCTTCCAGGCGACGTCGACGCGGTGCGATGTCGCCTTCCGGCAGCGTGAAGAGACGCTCCAGCGCCGATGTGTCTTCTGCCGCCGCTGGCGAGGCTGGAAGCATGACCAACACAACTCCCCCCATCACCGCAAGGCCAGGACTGCCCTGGCTGCTCATCGTAGGTCTCGCCTCGCTCTCACTGCTCTGGCCGCTGACAAACCTGATCGGGATCGGACAGGGCGCTCCGCGTGCGCTGTCGATCATCGCGATCGTGGCCGTGACCTGGATCGCCGTCGTCGGCTTCGGCCGCGTGCCACGTCCCGTACTTGTGCTCACCCTCACGGGTCTCGTTCACGGTGCGATCTCGATGATCGTCGCCGCGATCTTTGGTGGTGTCGACGGGCCGATCTGGACCGTTTTCGCAGCTCTCGCCGTCGACACCTTCTGGGGTGCGGTCGCGGGGCTCCTCGCCGCTGCGATCCAGAAGATACGGAGACCCCGAGCATGAGCAACAGAAGGAGCCCGCATAACTCCGGAGAATCACGTGAAGAACATGGTTAGGGCCGCGAGAATCCGGGCAACGGCGAAAATTCTCCGGAGTTATGAAGCAGAACGCCGCCGCGCGACGCGTATCGCCGCCGCGTTTGCCGCAGTCGCGGCTTCAACGGCCCTGCTCACGGCGTGCGACTCGTTCTCTACCACCGCAGTTACTGAGCAGGAGTTCGTGAACGAGTTGGCGATCCCGGAGCTTGCGCCGTCGACCGTGGCGAACGGTGTGCGCACGTTCCAACTCACGGCGCAGGAAGGCATGACGGATTTCTCCGGCACGGGCGAGGCCGAGACCTGGGGCTTTAACGGATCGTTCCTCGGACCCACACTGCGCGCCGAGCGCGGCGAACAGGTCGCGTTCGAGATCACGAATCAGCTTCCCGAGGCGACCAGCGTGCACTGGCACGGGATGCACCTGCCGGCAGCGATGGACGGCGGTCCGCACCAGATGATCGATCAGGGCGAGACGTGGCGGCCCGCATGGATGATCGATCAGCCCGCGTCGACGCTCTGGTACCACCCGCACCCGCACGGCGAGACAGAGAAGCACGTGTATCTCGGCCTCGCCGGGATGTTCATTCTCGATGACGACGCGAGCCTCGCGGCCGACCTGCCGAGTGAGTACGGCGTCGATGATCTGCCGCTCATCGTGCAAGACAGATCCTTCGACAGCAACGGTCGCCTTGAGCTGAACAACGACGGGTCGGAGCCAGGGATGCTGGGCGACACTGTCATGGTCAATGGCACGGTTGGCGCGTATCAGGAGGTGACGACCGAGCGGGTGCGGCTGCGACTGCTGAACGGGTCGTCGGCGCGGACGTACACATTCGCCTTCGAGGACCGGCCGATGACGATGATCGCGAGCGACGGGGGATTCTTAGAAGCACCGGTCGAGCGCGATCAGATCCGGCTCGCTCCCGGCGAGCGTGCCGAGGTGATCGTCGAGTTCGCACCCGGGGAGACGGCGCGGGTGCAGTCAGTGAAGACCGATCTCGGCGGAGTAGCGGTGCCAGCGACGTCGGGCGGCAACGACGAATTCGACGTTCTGGAGTTTCGGGCGGCTTCGTCGCTGACACCATCGCCGGAGCCGTCGTGGCCGCAGGCACGGGATGCTGTCGCCGATGAGCTGCATGAGGACGAAGCATCCGTCACTCGGGACTTCGTGCTGAACAACCGGGAGATCAACGGCGAAGAGATGGACATGTCGCGCATCGACGAGGTCGTGCATGTCGGCGACACGGAGGTGTGGGAGGTGCGCAGTACCCAGCCGATTCCGCATAGCTTCCATATCCATGATGTGCAGTTCCGGGTGCTGACGATCGACGGCCAGGCTCCGCCGCCCGAGCTGGCGGGACCCAAGGACACGATCTACCTCAACCCGAACCTGACTTATCGGCTGCTGGTGCGCTTCGAGGATTACGTCGACCCGAAGATGCCGTACATGTACCACTGCCACATGCTGAGGCATGAGGACGAGGGAATGATGGGGCAGTTCGTCGTGATCGAGCCAGGGGATGAGGATCAAGTGCGGGCGCCCGAGCATTCGGAGCACGCCCAGCAGCCCGATGACGCCGAGGCTGGCGACCACGCGGGGCACTGAGCGGCGTCGCGCGACAGAAGCTCCGATAGCCTGGCGCGCGGCGCGCGGCGGCTGAGCAGGTGCGGC
>DQHP01000020.1 GCA_003524435.1 Microbacterium sp. | reverse complement strand
GCCCACTCGCGGGGCAGACCGCCGAGCGTGCGCGAGCCCCAGTAGCCCTCCTCCAGGTAGCGCCGCTCGAACCCCTCGGGCCAGGCGACGAGATCGTCGGTGCCGGCGCTCATCGCTGCTCCTTCCCGCCGTCGTCCCGCATACGCTCTTCGAGGAATCGCTTCAGCCGCGGTCCCCATTTCGGCAGCCCCCCGCGGGTGTTCATGATCGAGGAATGATCTTCATCCGCCACGCGGAGGACCTCGGGGCTCGGCAAGTACAGGCCCCACGGACTTGAGGCCCCTGCTGACGGGATCTCCGTCGTCACGATGAGCGCCGGAGAGCCGAGGTGACCTCGTGTGGGCAGTGCCATGAGGGCATCGCATCGCGCACCGGCCTCAGCAAACGCCTTGACCAGCCCTGGATCGTCGACCAGTTCCTCCGCGGCGTCAGAGCCAAATACCTTGGTCAATTCGGACCGCATTGCCTCGAGGTCCACCTGGGAATCGAGGGCGCGCCTTGGTTGGCCGTCGGACGATCGCGCTGAGCTTCCGCCCAGTCGCGTCAAGAGATCTTGATCTACCGGAGAGGTGTCGACAATCGTGACAGAAGACACCGTCTCTCCTCGTGCGCGCAGCTCTTGCCCGATCGCGAACACGATGTGGCCGCCGAAAGACCATCCGAGGAGGTCGTAGGGACCGTTCTCCTGCACGCGCTGAACGGCGTCGGCATATACTGCGGCAAGCTCGCCCATGCTCGAGAATTCGAGATCGATCGCGGCATGAGAGGGATCTTGCAGCCCGACGACCCCGACGTCATCGGGAACGTAGTCGACTAGCGCGGCATAGCACGAGGCATACCCGTATTTTGCGTGTGCACAGAACAGGAACCGAGAGGCCGGTCTCTCCATAAGAACGTTCGCGATAGCGTCTGCGGGTGCGGGGCCATTGGCGCCGGAGATCACCGTGCTGGTCTGCTCGTCTGCCGATCGCATATCGTCCGTCTCCTGAGACTTACGCGCATCCGCCAGCCTCGCCAGAGCGGAGATGGTCCTCGCCGAGAAGACCTCGGTGGCCGTGACCGATATCCCGGCACGACGCGCGCGGGTCACCAGCTGGATCGACGAGATGCTATTCCCTCCGAGGCCAAAGAAGTCATCGTCGGCCGACACAGCGGCATCTGCCTCTACAGCGAGCAGGCCTCGGATGATGTCCGCGAGCTCCTTCTCCGTCTCAGTCTCCGGGGCTCTCCCCGCAGCGGCGGACTGGCCCAGGTCGGGCTCGGGAAGCGCTCGCCGGTCAAGCTTGCCGTTCGGAGTGAGAGGGAAGGCGTCGACACTCACGTACGATGCGGGAGCCATGTAGTCGGGCAGCTGCCGCTCGACGTGCGCGCGCACGTCATCGCGCAAAGTGGCCTCATCGGTCTCGACGTCGGCAGAGATGATATAGGCCGCGAGGAACTTTCCGCCGGAAGGATGATCCGCGGCCACCACCGCCGCGCCCGCGACGAGCGGATGGGTCTCGAGCACCGCCCGCACCTCATCTGGCTCGATCCGGTATCCGCGGATCTTCACCTGTTCGTCCGCGCGGCCGAGGTAGTCGATATGCCCCTCGTCGTTCCACCGGGCGAGATCGCCCGTGCGGTACATGCGCTCGCCCGGCTCCCACGCGCAGGCCACGAAGCGCTCCGCCGTCAACGCGGGCTGACCCCAGTACCCGCGCGCGTTGCCATCGCCTGCCAGGTAAAGCTCTCCTGCGACGCCCGGGAGGGTGGGCTGCAGGTTCTCATCGAGGATGTATGCGCGGGTGTTGAAGATTGGGGTACCGACGCTCGGGGTCGCACTGTCGGCGAGGTCGGCGCCGAGCGCATTGATCGTGTATTCCGTCGGTCCGTAGAGGTTGTAAGACTCGACGCCGGGAGCGCCACGCAGTTGCTGCCACAGTCGCTCGGGCACGGCCTCTCCCCCGAGGGAGACGAACACCACCCCCGGCGCGACCGCCGACACGGAACGACCGGCCGACCGGTCGCGCTCCAGTAGCCCCTCGTCCACGAGCACCTGCCCGTATGAGGGTGTCACGTCGAACCCGTCGATGCGATGGTGGTCGTAATAGGCGAGCAGTCGCTGCGGGTCACGCCTCATCTCCTCGTCGATGACATACACCGAGTGCCCATTGAGCAACCAGAACAGCTGCTCCCAGGACGCGTCGAAGGAGAACGACGTTGTGTGCGCGATCCGCAGCCGGCGTCCACCCTGGTGGGCGACGACCCGGTCGAAGATCTTCTCCACGTGGTTCGCGTACATGTTCGTGAGGCCTCGGTACCCGACGGCAACGCCCTTGGGGCGCCCGGTGGAGCCGGAGGTGAAGATGATGTATGCCAGGTGATCGAGCGAAACCTCTCCCCCGCGCTCCAACGCGGTGATCGGCCCGTCGTCCATGTCGGAGAGCCGGGCGACGACAGCCTCGTCGTCGAAGTTCACGACCGATCCGGCGGCCGCGTCGAACCTCGTCGCGTCGCGATGAGTGACGAGTGTGACCGTAGGATGCGCGACGTCGAGCATGTACCCGATGCGCTCGTCGGGCAGCTCGGCATCGACAGGCACATAGGCGGCACCGATGGCGAAGACCGCGAACATGGCGATGACCATGCGGTCATCGCGCGGCAGCAGCAGCGCAACGCGGTGCTCGGGGCGCACGCCCCACTCCAACAGCAGTCGCGCGTACCGGTTCACCTCAGCGGAGAACTCCGCAAACGTGTAGTGCCGCGAGCCTGCGACCAGCGCGGTGTCCTCCGGTGACCGCGCGACCTGGCGGCACAGCAGTTCCGCGACAGTGACGGGCTCGACGCCGCGGCAAAGGTCGGCGGCGACGCCTGTATGCGGCGCCACCTCGTCGGACAGTAGCGCGCTAATCTCGCCGACGGAGACCTGAAGGTCGCCGGACAGCCCTTGCAGCACAAGCATATAGCGCTGAAGGAGACGATCGGCGGCCCCTTCATCGAACGCGTCGCGACGGTAGGAGAGCCGGACGTGAACGTGTGCGACGCCATCCTGCGTCCAGGGGTTCACCGCGAAGGTCACCGGATAGTGGGTCGCATCGTTGACCGTCCGATCGACGACCCTCACCCCGGCCCGGTCGTGCTCTCCGGACATGCCGGGCGGCAGATTCTGAACCACGAAAAGGGTGTCGAACAGAGTCGCCATGCCGACGGCCGCCTGAATCCTCGTGAGCGATACCTGCGGGTGCGCGATGATCGTCAGCTGCTCGGCCTGCACCCGCCCGAGCAGTTGCTCGACGGTCTCGACCGGGGTGAGTTCCACCCGCATCGGCACGGTGTTGAACAGCAGCCCGATGATGCGATCGGAGTCGGGCAGGTCGGCCGGCCGACCGGACACGGTGTTGCCGAAGACGATGTCGTCGCTTCCGACGAGCCGCCCCAGCGTTACGCCCCACGCCGTCAGTAGCAGGGTTCCGACGGTCACCCCGGCATCTCTCGCCGCCGCGATGACCGACGAGGCCGCCGCAGAGTCGAGATCGCATTGGAGTTCTCCAGTCTCGACCGCCCCATCGCTGAGGTCACCGGTCACAGGCCAGAGCAGGGTCGGTCCGGACAGGCCTGCGAGATAGCCGTCCCATGCGCCCGATGCGGCATCCGGGTCTTGCCGGTCGAGCCAATCGAGATACGAGCGGAACGATGCGGGCGGCAGAGGGTCGAGGTGACCGGGGTCTGCATAAAGATCGAGGATCTCTTCGAAGAGCACGTCGAGCGACCATCCGTCGAGGAGGATGTGTTCGAAGCTCATCGCCAGGGTCCACCGTGCCGGAGCGTGCTCGAGTAGTGTGAACCGGAGAAGCGGTGGCATCTCGAAGTCGAATGGCTGGCGTCGCTCGTCGGCAAGGAAGTCGCCCACCTCGACTCCCAGTGGTTGCCATTCGGTCAGCCGGATCACCCGGAACGGCGCATCAGCGACGGCGGGGATCACCTGTGCCTCGCCAGAGGGAATGAACGCCGCGCGCAGGTTGGGGTGGCGGCCGAGCGCGATGGTCACCGCACGCTCCATGCGCACGGGGTCGAGGTCGCCGGCGAGCTCGCGCGTGACCTGCGAGACATAGGCGTTGTGATCGTCGGACTCGCGGGCACGAACGAGGTGATAGAAGAGACCGTGTTGCAGTGGCGAGAGCGGGAGGATCTCGGCGTCACGTCCGTAGCGCGCCCGGATCTCCTGTTCCTCGTCTCGCGACACGATCACGTGATCGGCGCGTTCCAGGCGCAAGAGAGGCTCTGGCCCGCGCGGAAGCACGAGCCCTCTCCGCGCGATCTCTTGAGCGATGGCGTTGGCAACAACGTCCGCGTCCAGGCCGACGCCGGACGTCGTCTCGGCCTCTACCCGCACATCACGAGAGCTTCCGGATCGACCGGAACCGATCAGCACGTGGATCTGCACCTCGACTTCATCCCGCAGCGGGTCCCGCGACGCGGGTAGAGCGGTCATCCCATCGCTGCGGAACACCGACACTCGCACGGCGGGACGGGGGAGATCGTCGAAGAAACCCGCGAACTGCGGATGTTCGATCAACGCGACGTACTGTTCGATCCGCTCCGGAGCGAGCTCGACGATCGCTTCGACGGCCTCACCGCTCTTAGACGTAGACGCCTGCGTCAGATGTCCCGAGGGGATCGACGCCGGGAACCGCCGCGTGCCGAAGGCGCGGTCGGACTCGCAGAGTTCCACCGCCAGCTCCCCGCTGACGCCCGTCCCCAGCGCACCGGCGACGGCGCGCAATACGGTGGTG
>DQHP01000032.1 GCA_003524435.1 Microbacterium sp. | reverse complement strand
AACAGGCGCCCGTCGCGCAGCCTGCCCCGGCACCTCAGGCCGCACCGATTGCGCAGCCCGAGCCCGCTCCTCCTGCTCCCGCGGTGCGCTTCGAATTACGTTTCGACACGGGGGAAAGCATCCTGATCTCCGAACCGGTGCTGCTGGGTCGCAATCCCGAGGCAGCGGCGTTTGCCGGGGCACGACCGATCGCCCTGACGGATGACAGCAGATCGCTCTCAAAGACGCATCTGTTTGTGCGTCCGATAGACGGCGGGCTCGAGATTATCGATTGCCGGTCGACGAACGGTTCCGGATTGATTCGAGCAGGAGTTGAGTATGCTGCGACGGCAGATGTGCCGGTCGTGGCAATTGTGGGCGACATCATCCGCCTGGGCGATCGCATGGCGGCAGTCGCACAGGCGTGAACGAGCAAGAACAGATGACTGAGGGATACGAATGAGGCTGAAGCTGACCCTGCACCGCCAGGTGGGGGACCCTGTCGACATCGTGATCACGACAGACTCGACCGCAACCGCGGGCGACGTTGCTCGTTATGTCGCGGAAGCAGATCCAACCCGGTCAACGCCTGTTGCCGAGGGGGACATCGTCACGCTGGCCGTGGCACCTCCGACTGGCGAACGCCTGGTCCCGCTACAGCCGGATGTACCGATCGGCGAAGCGTCGATCGGTTCTGGCTTCGCAGCATCCATTCTCAACTACGGACCCAACTACGCAGGCGCCGGGCAACGCGAGATCGTGGGAGTGCTGCGTGCGACCGCGGGTGCCCTGGCTGGCCAGGAATTTCCGATCGCCGCCGGACACGTCGTTATCGGCCGCGAGGCGAGCAATGATGTCGTTCTTGCCGACCCGATGGTGTCAAAGCGTCACGCTCGACTCGAAATCGGCACGCAGATTGAAGTTGTCGACCTGAACTCCGCGAACGGTGTGCTGGTCGACGGCATTGCTGTGCAGCGTGTGCGTGTCGAAGAAGGCGAACCCTTCATCATCGGCGGGACCACGCTCGAACTTCGCCTCGCGCGATCTTTCGACGGCACTGCATCGGAAGAGCCGATCATCGAGCGCGGTGGCGGTCTCATGTTCAACCGCAGCCCGCGCGTTGAGGTGCGCTATCCGGGGACGGGATTCAAGCCGCCGCGGCTTCCCACCGAGAAAATCGGCAAAATGTTCCCGTGGCCGATCCTGATCACCCCGATCTTGATGGGGGCCGCGTTGTACACGATGAACGGCAACCCCCGTTCGCTGCTCATGATCGTGATGACGCCGCTAATGGCGCTCGGAAACATCATCAATCAGTCAGTGCAGGAGAAGAAGAGCTCCAACCACGAGTACTTGCTTTTTGAACGGCAGTACGAGCAGTTGGAGGAGGATTTCTTCCGCGGTAAGCCAGAAGAAGAAGAAGCGCGTAATACCGAAGCTCCGCCCGTGGCAGAAGTCTTCGAACATGCGATGCGCCTCGGGCCGATGCTGTGGACGAGACGCCCGGAGCACTGGAACTTCCTCGGGATGCGTTTGGGGAGTTGTCGTCTTCCTGCGCGCAACGAGATCGCAGAGATGGATTCTCCCGATGGGCTCCCTGAGTTCATCGAACGGATCGAGCGGCTGCAAGAGCGCTACGCGAACGTGGACGACGTCCCGGTGTTTGAACTCCTCGCCGATGCGGGATCGATCGGAATCGCCGGCTCCCAAAACCTGGCCGCAGACGCGATGCGCGGACTTGCCGTGCAGATTTTCGGGCTGCATGCGCCCAACGACGTTGTCGCCGTCGCTTTTGCAGACTCCTCGTGGACAGCAGAGCTTGACTGGCTGAAATGGATGCCCCACACCTCCAGCGAGAAGAGTCCGTTCCAGGGCATGGCACTTGCCGACTCCGCGCCCACTGGTGCCGCGCTGCTGAGCATGTTGGAGGATTATGTCCAGCGCGCCGCCGGCGGCGCCGAGGGTATTAACGAGCCCCGTGGACCGTTCAAAGACGACTGGAATCCCCTGCTCTACGGCACCGATGTTGCGCGTGCGGCGGCTGACCATAAAAAGACGCCCCCCGTATCGGTGGTCGTCTTCGTCAGCAGCGACGCTCCGGTGGATCGTGGACGGTTAACCGATGTCCTCGACCGCGGTGCCGATCACGGCGTCCACGCCATCTTCGTTTCGCCTACGGTCGAGTCCCTGCCGGCTGTGTGTCGCAGCTACATCGACGTCACGACAGGCCTCGAGGAAGCTCAGGTCGGACTCGTTCGCACCGGTGAGTATTTCGAGAAGGTGCGAGTAGAGGGCGTCTCTAACGCCTATATGCACATGCTGGCGAGGCGCATGTCGCCGGTGGTGGATGCCAGTACCGTCGTGCACGATGCATCCGACATCCCGAACGCGGTCATGTTTTTGCAACTGGTGGATCCGGCAATCGCCGAGGACCCACAGATTGTTATCGAGCGGTGGCGGCAGAACAACACGATCGTCGACCGCTCACCGACTCCGCGGCCGAGGCTGAAGAAGACTGGCACGCTCCGGGCGATCATCGGTCAGGGGCCCAGCGACGCGATGACTCTCGACCTGCGCACGCAGGGACCACACGCGCTCGTCGGCGGCACGACCGGTGCGGGAAAGTCCGAGTTTCTGCAGGCGTGGGTGCTGGGCATGGCCGCAGCGCACAGCCCAGACCGCGTCACGTTCCTCTTCATTGACTACAAGGGCGGCTCCGCTTTCGCCGACTGTGTGGAATTGCCGCACTGCGTCGGCCTGGTCACCGACCTGAGCCCCCACCTTGTGCGTCGCGCGCTGACGAGTTTGAGGGCCGAGTTGCATTACCGCGAGCACCTCCTCAACCGCAAGAAGGCCAAGGATCTGCTCGAACTTGAGAAACGTCAGGACCCCGAGTGCCCTCCGGCGCTCGTACTGGTGATCGACGAGTTCGCGGCTCTGGCGTCTGAGATGCCGGACTTCGTTGACGGCGTTGTTGATATCGCTCAGCGTGGTCGATCCCTCGGCATCCACTTGATCATGGCGACCCAGCGCCCCGCTGGTGTCATCAAGGACAATCTTCGCGCGAACACGAACCTGCGGATCGCTTTGCGCATGGCGGATGAGGCCGACTCGCGCGACGTCGTAGACGACCCGATTGCGTCGACCTTCCCCGCAACGATTCCCGGTCGAGGGATCGCGAAGACGGGCCCTGGCCGGTTGGTGCCATTCCAATCTGCCTATGCCGGCGGTTGGACGGACGAGGATGAGGGCACGGCGGTCGATGTGCGCGTGTCCGAGCTGAGATTCGGATCCAGCGCAGACTGGGAGCCCGAGCGTCCGGCAGAAGCCGAGACCCATGATGAAGACCTCGGACCGAACGACCAGAAACGCATCGTTTCCACGCTCATCCGTGCGAGCGAGACGGCAGGGCTACCGCAACCTCGACGTCCCTGGCTTGATGATCTGGCTGAGGTCGTGGAGTTGGCGGATCTGCCGAACGATGGCGACACGCGTATTCCGCTCGCCATGATGGACGTGCCTGAGACTCAGGCGCAGGAACCGGCGGTCTTCGTGCCGGATCGCGATGGGTCGCTCGTTGTGTACGGCACCTCCGGGTCGGGCAAGTCCACAGTTCTGAAGACCATTGCCACCGCGGTGGGTATGCGTCCTGATCGAGGTCGCGTTCAGGTGTATTGCATCGACTTCGCTACTGGCGCTCTCGGGCCGCTAGCCGAGCTGCCGCATGTCGGCTCGGTCGTCGATGGCGCTGACACCGAGCGCATCCAGCGACTCTTCCGCACGCTCGAGCGGGAAATGGATCGCCGGGCTGGTGCGTTCTCCGCCGCCAGCGCGGCAACGGTCCAGGAATATCGTGAGATCGCGGATCCGAATATGCCGCGCATCCTTCTCATGCTGGATAACTATCCCGAGTTCAAGAAGGACTGGGAATACGCACCAGGGCGCGCGCCGTTTTATCGCACCTTCATGCGCATCCTTGGTGAGGGGCGCACGCTCGGAGTGCACGTGGTGCTCACGGCCGATCGAGGTAATGCCGTACCGAGTGCGGTGGCATCGAATATTTCGCGCCGTGTTGTGTTGCGGATGGGCGATGACAGCCAGTACATGCTGCTGAACGCCCCGAGAGACATTCTCGATGAGCAATCCGCTCCAGGGCGCGCGATCATCGACGGACACGAGACGCAGATCGCGGTGCTGGGCGGCACGACAAACGTCGTCGAGCAGACCAAGGCCTTGCGCGCTCTTGCCGAGCGGTTGAGAGCCGAAGGCGTGCGTGACCTTCCTGAAATCGGAGCACTGCCCACGACGGTGCCGGTGACTGATATGCCGGCGACTGTCAACGGGATGCCCGTTTTCGGCGTGGCCGACGATACGCTCGCTCCGCATGGATTCGAGCCGATCGGGTCGTTCGTGATCTCAGGGCCTCCGGTTTCTGGTCGAACGAATGCGCTGAAGGCTCTCGTCGTCGCGATGGAACGCTTCGACCCGGATGTGCGCATGTACCACCTCGCCAGTCGGCGATCCGAACTCAAGGACTTCCGTCCGTGGGTGCGCAGTGCCATTCGACCCGACGACGAGAAAGAGCTGGCGCTTGAGCTCACAGAGCTCGTCACCAGCGACACTGTCGAAGGTCGCATCATGATCGTCATCGAAGACATGCCGCACCTCGCGGATGGGCCAGCAGAGCGGCCTATGCGTGCGTTGCTGCAAGCGATGAATAACAGCGATCATCTTCTGATCGGCGATGCCGAGATCAGCCGGGCCAGCGGAAGCGTCGGCGTGCTTGGCGAGTGGAAGACCGGACGTCAAGGCATCGTCTTGAAGCCGGATACTTACGATGGCGAGTCGATTTTCAAGACGCCGTTCGGTCGTGTCAAACGCTCGGATTTCCCCGCGGGACGGGGCATTTTCGTGCAGGCAG
Organism: Microbacterium sp.; assembly: GCA_003524435.1. Lineage (GTDB taxonomy): Bacteria > Actinomycetota > Actinomycetes > Actinomycetales > Microbacteriaceae > Microbacterium. The sequence goes on along the minus strand of DQHP01000032.1, from coordinate 18,205 downwards.
GTCGCATGATCACTGTGCAGATGCCGCTCGTTCCCGAGTCTGCGGCGATGGGTAGCAGTGACATGGGTAGCGCTCCCCGTTTGCGAGAGAGGAATCGTTGACTAGTCTTTTTCACGAGGCCGCAGTGGCCTGACGAAGGCCAGACAGGCTGAAAGAACACGAACGCGGGAAGGCAGTTCTCATGGCACATGACTTTGGTGCAACATACAGCGAGATGGAGGGGGCTGCACAGCGCCTCCGCGACGGACGTACCACCGTCACCGACACGCTGAAGGACCTCCAGGGCGTCATCGACGACCTGGTCCAGGACGGATTCAAGACGGAGAACGCGTCGGAGCAGTACTCGACCGCGTACAACGACCTCACCGCTTCGCTCGATGACGCAGCTGAGGCCGTCAACGACATGGCCACTGCGCTCGACCAGATGGCGGACAAGATCCGCGACGGCGACCAGATGTAAGCATTGCTTTAAAGGCCGTGGTGCCAGTTCGGGGGGAACTGGCACCACGGCCTTTTTCCTGTCTGGGAGTAAATAAGAAGCAACGAATAGAATTGGGAACATGAGCGGAGCACAGACCTACTGGTACAACCTGTCCACCCAGACCGTGGTGCGCGCCGATGAGCGCCCGTCGGAGGACACTATCGGACCGTTTGCCACCGCTGAGGAGGCAGAAGACTCACCTGGAGTCCTGCTGGCGCACGCGAAAGCGTGGCTTGAGAGCGAAGAGAGTGAACCGTTCCGCGCGATGGCTGAAGAAAACCGCGACGACACCGACTACGCGTGAAGGTAGTCGGATGACGAGTATCCGCCGGGCGGCGGCCGTGGGCGCCGTCGCGCTCATGATCGCGCTTGTGGGGTGCTCGCCGGCGCTTCCTGAGACGGTCGTGCCGGGTACGGAAGTGGTTGTGGGCTGGACCGGAGAATTCACCTCGACGAACGCCGCCGCTTCACCCACGACGGGCAATATTGACGTCGCCGAAATGATCAGAGGTGATTTCGGAGACATCGTCGACGGCGATTTTGTTCCCGATGAAAGTTTCGGCACTGTCACGATCGTCAGCGATGACCCGTTCACGGTGAGATATGACCTCACCGAACCATCCTGGTCGGATAACGTCCCACTTGATGCCGCTGACTTACTGGTCGGGTGGGCTGCTACGGCGGGCTACTTCGACGAAGAAGGCGCCGAGTCGGATGCTACGGGCGCGAGCGCCGTGTATGTGAAAGTCCCGAGCATCGACGAGTTCGCCCGTTCGGTTGACGTGACGGCGGGGCATCCGGTGAACAATTGGCAAAGCGCAGTGACCGCGCCGGTTCCCGCTCACGTTCTCGGTTCGTTGGCACTCGGAATCGACGACGCGATGGAGGCCAAGCAGGCCGTCATCACCGCGATTCAGGCCAATGACGAGGCGGCGCTGCAAAAGATGGCAGATGTCTGGAATGAAGGCTTCGCGCTGGGCGACGATACGGATATCCCGAAGGAACTTCTGCTGTCCAGTGGCCCATTCGTCGTGGACGAGGTGACTGGTAGTGGCGTTGGGTTGGTCCCGAATGTGGCATACCGGGGAGCGGCGACGCCGCAGGTCGCACGCATCGAACTCGTGCCGCCGGGTGAGGATCCGATCTCCGCGATGGGGGGCGAGCTCGATGTCGTACAGATGGCGCCGGTGAACGCGAACCAAGAGCCGATTCGTGAGCTTGAGCGCAAGGATTTCGTTGTTAATATCACGCACGACGGAACTGTGTGGGCTGTTCTGCTGAAGCCGTCCGGAATTTTCACTGGAGTGCAGGCGCGAACAGCATTCCTACATGCTGTGCCACCGAGCACTCTGACAGATGGCGGCGCGGGAGAGTGGCGAGCGGCATACACCGCCAGCACGTCGATGACGACGGCTGCAGAGTCGCGCGCCTACGAAATCGTGAACGAAGACTCAGGTTTCACGCAGAGGTTGGGCTCCACAGAAGGCGATCCGCCGCTGGAGCGTGAGGCTGCGGGCGTGGCCACGGGGGCGTCGGTCTGTGTGCTGTACGACCGGGCCAGTGAGTTCGCTGTCGGTGCATTCGCTGCGATGCGCGCTGCCGCGGCTGAGGCGGGGTGGAACGTCGTCGATTGTGGCACAGATGATTTTGATGCTGCCATCGATAAGGGCGGCTGGGATGCCGTCATTGCGCGGGTACCTGTTCCACGGTCGCCCGCAGACATTGCTGCGCAATGGGGCAGCGGTGGCGCCGCCTCGATCACTGGACAGTCGGATCCTGCTCGCGATGAGCTGATCACACAGCTCGAGCAGACGACCGATATTTACGAGGCGCGGGATATCTCCGCACAGATTGAGGCGACGATCGTCCGTGCGGCAGTGGCGCTCCCGCTGGCGGCGAACCCGGTTCTGACGATTGTTGATCGTGATGTGACGGGCGTCGCCGCCGGGAACGGATCAATAGCGACGCTGACGCCCAGCGCCGCACTGTGGATGGTCACGCCATGAGCCGTCGCGCATGACGTTACAACTGCGGGGTGTTCTCCCCATCGCGAGCGAGGCCACGCGACCAATAAGCTCTTCGTTGGAGGTTTTACCGTGGGGATGATGTTGCCGAATGAGCTTGTCTGGGTGATGGAGAAGCTGGGGTTTGAATGGCCCGACATTGACGAGGATGAGGTCCGTAAGGGCGCGACATTGGTGCGCAACCTAGGGACTGATCTGGAGTCGGTGATCCAGGCGGTTGACCGCAAGATGAATGGCGATTTGAGCACGGCGATGCGGGGTCAGACGGGGCCTGCCACGGTAAGCGCGTGGAATACGAATCGCTCACAGAATCTTCAGAAGCTGATTGACATCATGCCGCCCGCATCGACGGCGATGGATGTCGGCGCCGAGGCAATCCTGGCGTTGAAGCTCAAAGTGATCTTCGATGTGACGACGACGATGATTGCCCTGGTTGCAATGCTGACGAATCCGGTCACCGCGTTGGGTGCGGGGCCAATGCTGCTGCTGAAGAAGAGACTTTTGAACGCCGCGGTTGATATTGCGGTGGAGCAGTTGTTGGAGCAACTTTTGCCGATGGCAATCGAACCGATGGCACAGCAGTTGCCCGCGGTAATCGATGCGATTCTGGATGCGCCGATGGTGGAGTCTTCCGCGGGCGATTCGGATGAGTTCTACGCAGATCTGCAGGCGTTGGAAGATGCACAGTCGGAGATGAAGCTTCGCGGTGAAGATATTTCGACGGTGACGTCGACCTTCTTTGCGGAGTTTTCCGCTCTTAATTTCGGAGGGGGTTCCTGATGGGGAAGTTCGGGAATGCGTTCGTTGATCTGTGGCAAGCGGTCGTAAAGGGCGGCAAGGACGCGAATGTCAGACTTCCTGAGCTCACCCGCAAGGTGGATGATCACCTCGAGGATTTCAAGATAAAGGTGAAGCAGCTCGACGGGACAGACGCTCCAGATCTGACAGGAAGCCGCACGAATCGAGTGGATCGCACGACCAACGAACTCCTGTATCGGGGGGATGATCGTCCACCCAGCGTGATCTTCGAAGAAGGCTTCCAGGTGCGCGACGCGAGCAACAACAACTACAACGAGTTTGTGCGTCAAAACACGCATTCCAATTTCGTCAGCACCACCACCAATCCGGACCTGCAATGGCCTGCGGGCTACCGGTACACCGTCGATGCCCCCGGCGGCATTGATGCCGATGCCACCATTCCAGACAATCCGTTCGGCCCGAACTCTTACCGTCCGGAGACCGAGATCAGCTTCCAGGGTGGAATTCCGCGGGAGAATATCGTCGGCGCGCACCCGGTGTCCAACGGCACGCTGGGTGAATGGGTGCCGAACCCGCACTACAGTGGTGACAGATGAGCGACCTCGATACGGACGGGAAGAAGCCGCAAATGACGACACCCCCAACGCCGCCCATCACAGATGCACTTCGCGCGGAAGCTCGTGCAAACCCGGGTGGGTGGGTATATGCGATCGACCCGGAGTTCGCGGGTGTCGATAGCGTGCCGCCGGAAGGCATCATCGGCGCATGGCAAGCAGACGAAGCTGGCGCATTGAGCGGAGAGTTCACTCCCAATCCTCGGTACGTGCCGTCGCCATCTGCGCGGGGCTGGGCCGCACCGACTACCCAGCTCGAACGCGTACTGCAGCTCGCACGGGCCGGACACTCCACGGGCGAGCAACTGGATCAGGAGTTCGCTGACGCTGATGTCGTCATCTTCAGCCGCCCTGAAGGTGGGATCTTCCTCGTTGACGCCAAAGACGGCGGTCGCCTCGCGTACGCTTTCACCGACGCGGCGAAGGCCGCGACTTCCGGGTACACCGACCTCACCACCATCCGCGGTCGAGAGTATGCCGAGTCGCTGCCCGAGGGTGTTCGCATTGCTCTCAACCCCGGGTCCGAGGTTGCTCTTGTCATCGACCCGGCCGACATCTTGAAAGCATGACCGAAGGATCGCGCACGATCCAGGTCTCTCGCGACGCCATTGCGCGCGACGCTGTCATCGCTTGGAAACGAGCGCCCAATTATGACTGGGCAGTGTCTATCGTGTCGGCTGGTTTCGGCACGGCAGAGGCCCAAGCGAGTGATGCATTCGAGGCGCTCTGCATCGTACGCGAGGAGCTCGAGCCATTTGGGTGGCGGATCGGTGTCGCGGGTGCGCAGGCCGACGTGTGGCCCAGCGGCATGGCCCGCGACCAGGGCGGAGGCCTGCGGGCGTACCGGATGACAGCCGAGCAGGTCGGAGATCTGGTAGACACTTTCGAGCCTGTGGATCCGGAAACGGTCACCACGGTTGCCCTGCAACGAGCCGAGACCGACAGGCTGTACGAAGCGATCCAACGCTCTATGCGCGAGAGATGAGCGAGCCTCGGTGAACGTCGCGCGATGGGCTGATCTCCCCATCGCACTACCCACGCCTCTGTCGGTAACTTCGTTCCGGAGGTGCCGCTCATGGGCATGATGTTGCCGAATGAACTGATCTGGATCATGGACAAGCTCGGGCTGGAATGGCCCGACATCGACGAGGACGAAGTGCACAGGGCAGCCGAGCTCGTGCGCGGGTATCGCGACGATATGGAGACGCTCGTCCAGACTGCAGATCGTCGCATTAACGGCGACCTCGCCGCGGCGATGAAGGGCAAGATCGGCACCGGTCATGTCACCGCATGGAACCGAAATCGCTCGGAAAACGTGCAGCAGTTGCTCGATATTCTCGGCCCAGCGGGGACAGGCATCGACATCGCCGCAGATATCGTGCTTGCGCTCAAGATCAAGGTCATCGCTGAGATCACGCTGACGGTGGTCCAGCTGGTGCCGCTATTGATGGCGGGGCCGCTTGGCGCTGGCGGCGCAGCGGTCCTCATCATCGCCCGCAAGAAGCTTTTCTCGATGGCGATGGAAGCAACGCTCGAACAGGTCATCAATCAGGTGCTGCCGCTCGCTCTTGATCCTCTCGCGGCGCAGGTTCCGGGTCTGGCTATGGCGCTCCTCGAAGCTCCGGTGGTCGAAGACAACGTTGGTGATGTGGACGAGTTCTACGCGGACTTGGTGGCTCTTGATCAGGCTGCCGAGGACATGGACGCACATGCGGACGACGTCGAAGAGCTCACCGATCGGCTTCTCGCCGATCTTGCCAACCTTCAGATTTCGGGGGACTGAGAGCATGCAACTGAAGAAGCTGATGAGAGACCTCGTCGATGCTGTTGATGGTGCTGGCCGTGAGTTTAAGACGGGGTTCTCGGGTGCGTTTCGCAAACGGGGCGGCCGTCACCGTGCGGATGCTGATGCCATCCGCAAGCTTGATAAAGATGGTGGGAACCGCGTGCCAACGCACCGCAAGAAGCCTGCGACTTCACATGCGAAGAAATACCACGTGCTTGACGACGTCACCCGCGGTGTGGAGTCGCATGGGCGCCCAGCGCGCCATTCGAAGCCGGACTACAACCTCATGCAGGATTTGGGGAAGTCAGTAGGAAAGAGCATCCACGACATTCCGGGTGACGTGGTTGACGAGATCAAGGGCGTGCCCAAAAAGATTCCGGGTCAGCTGGTTGAAGAGCTGTATGAAGATGCCATCGGGCAAGATGACCCTGACAAATATGGCCAGAGCAAGGGCGACATGAAGTTCCTCGCACCAGCGAGCGAGTCTGATGTTCTCAGTAACCTCAGCCCCGCCGAGCTGGAAGAGCGGTTAGGGCTCGAGCGGGGCGCGCTGGACGGCGCGAATGTCGAGGTCAAGCAGACTCCTAACTCGCGTTTCGTCAGCGTTGACATCGACTACCCAGACAGCGAATAACGTGCGCCAGCGCTCGAAGGTGGGAAGTGCTACCCATCGTGGATTTTGCTACTTGTACTTAGAGTCATTGCAGGAGGTTGTGCCGTGGGAATGATGTTGCCGAATGAGCTCGTCTGGGTGCTGGAAAAGCTCGGATTCGAGTGGCCGGATATTGACGAGGACGAGGTCCGTAAGGGGGCCACCTTGGTGCGCAATCTAGGGACTGATCTTGAGACGGTGATCCAGGCAGTCGACCGTAAAATGAACGGTGACCTGGGAGCCGCGCTGCGAGGGCAAACCGGACCCGCAACGATGAGCGCGTGGAACACGAACCGCTCACAGAATCTGCAGCAGCTGATCGATATTATGCCGCCGGCGGCCACGGGGATGGATATCGGGGCGGAAGTCATCTTCGGGCTGAAGATCAAGGTGATCACCGACATCACGACGACGATGATCACGTTGGTGGCGATGCTGACGAACCCCATTAGCGCGGCGGGTGCGGGCCCAATGCTGTTGATCAAGAAGAAGCTGCTGAACGCGGCGGTCGACATCGTTGTGGAGCAACTGATCGAGCAATTGGCGCCGATGGTGATCGAGCCGATGGCAGAGAAGCTGCCCGCGGTGATCGATGCGATCCTGGACGCACCAATGGTCGAGTCTGCGGTGGGAGACTCTGATGAGTTTTATGCCGATCTGCAAGCGTTGGACGACGCGCAAGCAGAGATGAAGGTTCGCGGAGCAGATATTCAAACGGTGACATCAACGTTCTTCACAGAGTTTTCCGCGCTTGATTTTGGAGGAGACGCCTGATGAGTAAAGCTGCACGCGAGGTCATGCGAACGATGAAGCGCTCGGTCGACGACGCCGGTGGTGACCTCAATCTGAGGCTCGCAACACTCACCGACCGGATTACTGAGCATCTGGATACTGTCGTGAAGCGAGTGCGAGACACAGACAATTTCGACAGCGTCACGACCACTCGCGGCAAGAACTCGAAGGACACGCACTTCGACCCGAACAATCGGCGACCGGTGCAGGAGGAAGGCACCATCATCGATGACTTCGGCGGTGGCAAGCGCGGTGATAACGCCACCGATGTCGGCAACGATCACGGCGTTGACGGCGATGATGGTGGGCACCTGGGGGGTCATCGTTTCTTTGGTGACACGCCTGATGAAGGGATCGCGCCGCAGGCCGCTAATCTCAATCGCGGTGCCTGGAAGAAAATGGAGAACGAGTGGGCTGACTGGACGGCCGAGGGATGCCGCGTCGACTATCGCATCTCAGTCGACCCTCCGGGCGCCGCGCGACCTGATAACTTTCAAGTCGCTTACGTTATCTCGGATCCTGCGACCGGTCGTATTGTTGAAACTCGTAGCCCGAGCTTTGAGAATGTCTCCGGCCAGACCTTTGACCGCATCAACGAACGCTAATAAAACCCCAAGGGACCTTCATGTCAGAAAATGTGACCGCCGACCTCCTTCATGCGCTCGTCGACAACTTAGATGGACCGAGCATCGATCGCGAAGGCTGGGCATCGATGTCGATAATTCTGGAGTTCCCAGACGGTAAATTCAACGAGGCGCACGGTTTCCTCTATTCTCCGGACGGCACCATTTCTCCTGTGGCAGCGGACGCGTGGGCCGTTAAGCCAGCGGTAGACGCGTATACGAGCAGCTACTACAAGCCCGGTGAGACTCTTCCGGTTCAGGTGCTTGTGCAGCTAGACCGGACAAAGGGGAAGTACAACGTGGAGTTCGAAGACACCGATGCGACACGTTGGAAGCTGACGCCGCGAAACCGTAACGACTTCCACGAGAGCCTGCGCCCGAAGTTCGACTGACAATCATGATTAGCGGCTACGAGATCGTCGCTCGGGTGCTTGCGGGATGGTCGCCCAGTTCGCGTGGAGTTTGTGGCGGCGGTCGATGGCACCCTTGATCGTTACGGCGATGACGACTTACACGTGACCTGGCTGCAACTGGTGCCGATCACTGGTTGACGGTCTCACGCGCATCTTTGAGCTGTTGACGTCGCGCGGGGCTGATCCGGAACAGGTCGAGCCGCAGCTCGACCTGTCGCTCACGAGCTACTATCGGCTTGAACTCGTCGGAAAGTTTCTCACGGGCAAGGTCAAGCCAGACACGACTCCGTAAGGACGGCGCGCGCCGCGCAACCACAACGAGTTCCCGGACGGAGTGCGTCCGAAGTTCGATTAGCCGGATCGACACGGTTGCGCCTCTGCATGGCAGTATGTTTGCCGAGGGGGTGTTACGTGACGGAGATCAATTCAGCAACCGAGCGTGAAGTCGATAAGCCGACGGGCACGACCGAGGCAGCACCGTTACGTCTCGAATTCGCCGGAGAATGGCACGACCCGCGCAGCGACCGGCCGTTCATCATCGGGCGCGAAGGCGACCTCGAGATCGACGACAATCCCTATCTGCACCGACACTTTCTCGAGCTGCAGCACCGCGACGGACTCTGGTGGCTGGCAAATATTGGCGTGCGCCTTGCGGCGACGGTTTCCAGCGCTGGCGGTGCGGTCCAGTCGTGGCTCTCGCCAGGGGCACGGATGCCGCTGGTCTTCGAGCGCAGCGTGATCGTCTTCACCGCCGGTCCGGTCACTTACGAGCTGAGCCTGCACACCGAGCAAGCTCCGTATGAAGTCTCGCGCCAGGTCGAAGTGTCAATGAGTGGTGAGACAACGGTCATGCCTGCACGGTTCACTCCGTTGCAGAAGCAGCTAATAGTCGCGCTCGCCGAGCCAATGCTGCGCCGCGAAGGCGTGAGCATGAATGAACTGCCCTCGTCGAGCGATGCCGCCAAGCGACTCGGCTGGACGATGACGAAATTCAATCGCAAGCTCGACAACGTCTGCGACAAGCTTGACCGCATGGGAGTACAAGGACTTCGAGGAGGCCCCGGCAAATTGGCAACCAATCGCCGTGCTCGCCTCGTCGAGTACGCCGTGACGTCCCAGGTCGTCACTCGTGCTGACCTTCCGCTTCTCGATGACGAGACGCTGCTCGGGCAGGGCGACTCCGAGAACGACTGAGCTCAGCGAGCCGCGTCGGCCAGGTGACGAGCGTCGTGGCTGAGAACCTTCACCATGATGCCGCGTCGCCGCAGCTCTGTAATCGTGCGCGTCTCTTCGTCCCGGTCGTGGCCGAGCGCGTGAACGTTGGCCACGACAAGAACATCGCCGGTCTGCAACGTGTTGATCAGTCGGTTCAGCCGGTCGCCCCAGCTTTCGAGAATGTCTGGCGCAGGATGGCGGAACCCATCGATAGGGACACCAAAACGAGTCAGATCATCGCGCTGCTGCACAACAGGGGGCATCCCTTCACGGGACACCACGAGCCCGACTAGACGCGAGCCCCTCGGCCTGGCGTGCCACCAGTCGTGGTTCTGCTCCAGCTCGGAGAAGCATTTCGGACACTCGGCCGCCGCGTGCGGCAGATGCAAAGGACTCGTCATCGGTTCTTCGATGTGTCCAGTTCCGTTCGTCAAATCGGTCGAATCGCTCATCGCCGCACCTCCACAGCCATTCTGCCCCGGATTCCGCGGATTAGACAGCGGCGGCGGGATGCGGGCCAACGCTGAGGGTCAGGAAGCGCGGTGGAGCACGCCGATCTCTTCGCCCGACCGGTCCAGGACAGTCATTGTGTCGCCGTTGACGGATGCCGTACTCACTGCGGACAACCACGTGTCGATGCCCTGACATCCTTTAAGGGTCGAGAAGAAACTCTTGAACTCGATGATGTCGCCGTCGATCGTGTAGGTCGTCGATATGCCGTTGCAGCCGTCGCTGCCGGTGGCAGTGAGATCTTCTCCCAGCGTCAGATGCGGCTCGCCAGCATCGTCGCTTTTCCACGTGCCAGTCACGCTGGGCTCGTCCGTGGACTGAGGAATGCGATCGCTCGCAGAGGTACACGCGCTGAGCGTGAACGCCGCTCCGATCGCTAGGGCGCCGAAAAAGATTCCAGAGCGTGCACGCATGAGGTCCTCCATATAGGCCAGGGATCCCAGGGTAAGCGCTCGTCATGGGTGGGAAAAACCGGCTGGGGAGAACTACCCATCTGCGAACCTGGCAATTTCCCGATAGGGTTCTATTTGTCTTCTCAATGGGGGAGAGGTTTGTCCAGCGAGCAGCCATGGCACGTCCTGTGTCTATTGCTCCGGAACGAGAAAGAGACTTATGCACGCCCGTCATAGAAAATTGCAACGCACTTTCGCAGTAGGAACGGCTCTGGCACTGGGAATGGGAGGCGCGCTGATTGCGTCGCCCGCATTCGCAGACGAGGCCGACGAGACAGTTCCACTCTCAGGTCCTGCGTACGAAGAGAATGTCTTCGACGCGCTCGCTGATCCGAACGTCGTCGCCGCTGGACGAGACGCGGACGACAACTTCGTCGTCAAGAAGGTCGCCGGAACCGAGACCCCTGACGTCACTGCGCTTGAGGCAGAGAAAACTAATGTCGTGGTCCTGGAAGTTCCAGCTGTGTTGAAACCGTTCGCTGAGAACGACGTCGTAGGCGGCGCTGGCTACCTCATCGAAACACCTAAAGGTCTCGGCGCCTGTTCTGTAGGTTTCTCAGGGTGGAGCCCCGATGGTGACCCGGCACTCATCAGCGCGGGGCACTGTGCTGATGGTGAAGTTGGTGCGCTCGCGCTTTCACTTCCTTCGGAAGACCCTGCTGTAGGCGGCGACGGGTACGTGCCCACAGGCCCTGGTCTGCTCGGAAACTTCGGGTTCTCGCAGTGGGGCGGCCCGGGCAACTCGGCTGGCGCATCTGGTGACCTGTCGTCCATTGATATTTCAGTGATCGATGTCAGCGACGCTGGATTCACGCTTCTTCCTGAGGTCACTGACTGGACGACCGCGGCCAGCAATGATCTCGCGGCTTCGGCGACGACCGTGAACGCGGTTGGCACGCCTACCCTGGGAGCCACCGTTGAAAAGAGCGGCCGCACGACTGGTAACTCCGAAGGCCCCGTCACGCTGGTTGATGGCTGGGCGAACGTCGGAGGTCATTATGTCCACGGGTTCGAGGCAAATCTTAACGCCGCTCAGGGCGACTCGGGTGGCGCGGTCATCCAGGGAAACACTGCTGTCGGCCTGATCAGCGGTGGAGATCCGGATGACCCGACCGGAGCTACGTGGGTCGCTGGCCTCTCCAACGCAATGACGTACACCGACGGCTACACCGTGATGCTTCACGTTGACGCCCCTGCTGTGAGCGGCCCCGCCGCTGGCACAGAGGTTGAGCCTGGCACCGCGATCACCGGCACCGCCCCCGCAGGCACGACGCTTGTCGTCACGCCCGCGTCCGGCGATGCATTTGAGGTCGCAGTTTCGGCCAGCGGCGCTTGGAGCTTCCCGGCACCGTCGACGCTGGGCGCATACAGCTTCTCGGCGATCGCCAAGAACGGCTTCAACGAGTCCGACAGCGTGAGCCACGAGCTCACGATCGTCGCCGCACCGATCTCGGCACCTGTCATCACCTCGCCCGCCGATGGTGCGCAGATCAACGACAGCGTCACCGCGATCAACGGCGGCGGCCTCCCCGGCGCAACCGTCACCGTGAGCGGCGACGTTACCGGAACCGCCGTGGTTGGTTCCGACGGCACCTGGACGATCCCGGCTGACCTCAGCTACGGCTCGTACGAGATCTCGGTCAAGCAGGCTACGGCTGACCAGACCTCAGCGGAAGCCACCTCTACGTTCTCCGTAGTGCTGGCCGCACCGGCAATCGTTTCGCCGGCTGACGGCAGCGAGTTCGCTGATGGCTCGGCACCGACCCTCGTTTCGGGTACGGGTGTTGACGGCGCGACCGTCACCGTCACCGTCAACGGAACAGCGGCCGGCACGGCCGAGGTTGTCGACGGCGTGTGGGAGCTCTCCATCGAGGGCCTCGTCAAGACCGGTGAGACCACGATCACGGCGACCCAGGTCGTCGGAGACGTGACCTCGGTTGCTAGCACGGCCACGATCACGCTGGCAGCACCGGCTCCGGATGGAGACGGTGGAGCTGGCGATGACAACGGCACTGGCGAAGGCGACGGTGACCTCGCGGTTACCGGTGGAGCTGACTTCACACCGTTCATCGCCGTCAGCGCGCTTCTGCTCATGATCGGTGGTGGCCTGTACGTGATCAGCCGCCGTCGCGTCAGCGCAGTCCGCACGGACATCTGAAAATAGCTCACTAAAATAGCGACGCTAAGAGGGCGCCCGCCGGTTTATCCGGCGGGCGCCCTTCGCGTTGGTGCTGGAGCTAACGTGTCACAGCATGCCGAGTGCCTGCACAGCTTCGCGCTCTTCGCTGAGCTCCGCGACGGAGGCTTCCACCCGCGTACGTGCCCAGTCGTCCAGCTCAAGGCCCTCAACGATCCGCCATTCGCCGCCGACGGCCTGCACAGGGAACGAGCACATCAGGCCTTCCGGCACGCCGTACTCGCCGTGTGAGACGACGCCCGCGCTCGTCCAGTCATCTGTTCCCGCCACCCAATCGCGGGTGTGTTCGATGGTCGCATTCGCGGCGGATGCTACGGACGATGACCCACGCACCTCGATGATCTCGGCGCCGCGCTTCGCGACGCGCGGAATGAACTCCCGCTCCAGCCAGCTCTGCACATCGTCGACGCGTTCGGCGAGAGCATCCAGAACCGGACGGCCATCGACGCTCGCATGTGAGACGTCGGGAAACTGCGTGGCCGAGTGATTTCCCCAAATCGGAACGCGACGGATGCTGGCGACCGGAGCATCCAGAGCCAGAGCAAGCTGCGCGCGAGCGCGGTTCTCGTCGAGCCGGGTGAGCGCGCTGAACCGCTCGGCCGGCACTTCGTCAGCAGACGCCGCGGCAATCAGCGCGTTCGTATTCGCCGGGTTGCCGACGACAGTGACGCGCACATCAGCCGCGGCGTTTTCAGCGATGGCCTTGCCCTGCGGGCCGAAGATGCTGGCGTTTGCCGCGAGCAGATCAGCGCGCTCCATTCCCGGGCCGCGGGGGCGAGCCCCCACTAACAGCGCAAGGTTGCAGCCGTCGAAGCCGACCGCCGCGTTGTCTGTCACTTCGACGTGTTCGAGCAGATCGAAGGCGCCATCCTGTAGCTCAAGTGCTGCCCCTTCGGCAGCGCCCAAGCCCTGCGGAATCTCCAGCAACCGCAGCCTGATCTTCTCGTCTTTGCCAAGCAGATCGCCTGCTGCGATGCGAAAGAGCAGCGCGTATCCGATCTGTCCGCCCGCACCTGTGATTGTGATCGTGGTAGCCATGTCACTGAGCCTACGACCGTTGCTGACGGTTGCGGATGTAGCGGGGTACTCTCATCCCATGACGTTCAACCCCGACTCCGACATCTCCAGCCACCGCACCCGTCGCCCGGGTCGTACAGCGGCGATCGCCGGAGGTGGTGTCGGGCTCCTGGGCATCATCGCTTTGATTGCAGGCCCCCTGCTCGGAATCGATCTGTCGGGACTCGTCGGCGGTGGTTCCCAGGGTGGTGGGGCACCAGAATCGGGCAGCATGGTGCTGGCGTGCGAGACAGGTGAGGATGCCAACACCCAGGATGACTGCCGCATGGCCGGAGCCCAGGTGCTGCTTGACGACTACTGGGCGCAGCAGGTCGACGGTTACACGCCGCCGCAGCTGTATGTGTTCCATGGTCAGACGTCGACGCAGTGCGGAACAGCATCCAACTCGGTCGGTCCGTTCTATTGTCCGCCCGAGCAGGGCGTGTACATCGACCCTGACTTCTTCCAGATTATGCGCCAGCAATTTGACGCATCCGCTGGCGACCTCGCGCAACTGTACATCGTCGGTCACGAGTGGGGGCACAACATTCGGAACATCACCGGCGTGATGGACAAGTACCCCAACAACGGAACAGGCCCATACAGCAACAGCGTGCGCACCGAGTTGCAGGCCGATTGCTATGCGGGCGCTTGGCTGGCCGATGCCACCGAACTGAAGGATTCTGATGGCGTTCCCTACCTCGAGCAGCCGACCGATGCGCAACTCACGGATGCGTTGAACGCCGCTTTTGTCGTCGGCGACGACCACATTCAAGAGCAGTCCGGTTTTAACAACCCAGAGTCGTGGACTCACGGCTCAAGCACTCAGCGGCAGGAGTGGTTCGCCGTCGGCTATCAGGAAGGGCTCGGTAGCTGCGACACCTTCGCCGTGGAAGATGGTCAGCTTTAGGTACGAAATGAGGCCGTGCTTCGCTGCGTAACGGTGCACCGCGGGGTACGGTGAGATGATCGCCAAGAGGCGGTTTATGCACTGACTGGGGGGTCAGAATATGGATTCGGATGCACTGTATCCGCCGATTGAACCGTACGACAGTGGAACGCTGCTCGTCGGCGATGGGCAGCGCATTGCGTGGGAAGTCAGCGGAAACCCTGAGGGCACGCCCGTTGTTTTCCTGCATGGCGGGCCTGGCGGCGGAACTTCACCGTGGCACCGACAGTTTTTTGACCCCGAGAAGTATCGGATCGTGCTGTTTGATCAGCGTGGATGTGGCAAGAGCCTTCCATCTGCTAGCGATCCCGATACAGATTTTCGCTTCAACACCACGGCGCATCTCATCGCCGATATGGAATTGCTGCGCAAGAACCTCGGCATCGAGAAGTGGCAGGTCTTTGGCGGATCATGGGGAAGCGCGCTCGCTCTCGCCTACGCGCAGACGCATCCGGAAGCAGTAACCGGTCTCATCCTGCGCGGTATCTTCACGCTGCGCCGGATGGAGCTGGAATGGTTCTACGAGGGCGGCGCCGCTGCAATCTTCCCTGACCTGTGGGAAGACTTCATCGCGCAGATTCCGGTGCTCGAGCGCAACCGCATGATTGAGGCTTACCACCGACGGCTGTTCGACGCAGACCCCGCCGTGCATATGCCGGCGGCCATCGCCTGGACGAAGTGGGAAGCCTCCACCGTCACGCTTCGTCCAAACCCCGACTTGGTCGCGGCGATGACAGAGCCCTCGGCAGCCCTTGCCTTCGCGCGCATCGAGAACCACTACTTCGTGAACCGCGGCTGGTGGGCTGAGGGACAGTTGCTTGCCAACATCGACATCATCCGTGACATCCCCGCCGTGATCGTGCAGGGGCGCCACGACGCCTGCACGCCCATGATGACCGCATGGGATCTGCACCGTGCTTGGCCCGAGGCAGAGTTTGTTGTGGTGGATGATGCCGGGCACGCGGCATCCGAGCCCGGCATGCAACAGGCACTGCGCGACGCCGCAGACCTGCTGGCGTTCTAGCGAGCTAGGCGCGAAGCGCCTGCAGCAGTGTCTTCACGAGGCCCACGAGATTGCCTGTCGCGCGGAATCGCGTCAGGCCTTCGGATACCTCGGCGCCTGTGCGCGCGGTGACAAACCACGGCGGCTTCGGAAGGATCGTGAAGCGACCGCCGCCGTTCAGAACGGGCAGAGACCGAGGCAATGGGCGGAACGGTCCTTGCACGATTGAGCGTTCCACGTTGTCGAGCAGGAGGGCGTTGTGCACTACGCCGATGCCGCTGCCCACATCGGCAACCGTGCTGCCGGGGAACGCGCCCCAGGTGAGGGTGGGGACAATAAAGCCGATAGCAGTCCAGGCGTTGATGGCAATCGAACCGTAGTGCAGTTCAGCGATCGCACGTTCGAATCCGCTGCCGAGCGATCTCTGCGTTGCTGGATCGATCAGTAAGTTCGCGCCGAGCGTGCCCTGGAGCTTGTCGTTCGCATAGGAGACGGCGCTATCCAGGAACTCTTGGCCGCTGCCCGCGACCTCGACGATGCCCAGCACGGGCGCGAAGTATTCGGTGTTGTGCAGCGCGGTGGGGTCATCGCCCGCACCGATTTCGACGAGGAGCCGATCGCCGAGTACGAGTCCACCGGGGTAATCGTCCATGGCCTGTTGCATTCGTGACTCGGAGCCGGGGTACCAGACCGGCCGTTCGGGAGCCTTCGCATAGGCCCGGCGCAGCGCGGCGCGGAACGCATCCGCCTGTGCCCAGCCCGAGGAGATGATCACTACCTGGCCCGCGATGCAGTTGTGGCCGCAGTTTTGCAGCCGCATCGTCGCGATGTGTTCGGCCTGGAAAGTGAGATCGGCGTCGGTCCACTCGCCGGGAACGACGATAATCGGCGAAACGCCACCGAGTTCTGCGGTGATCGGCTTCTTCAACTGCGGGCGATTCTCGCGGCGGCGGCGTTTGGCCGCAGCACCGGTACCCCACGTGATCGCGTCGAATGTCGCCGCGGAACCGGTGATGTGCACGTGCACCAGCTCTTCGTGTGCAGTGAGATAAGCGCCGATGTCGCCGCCGCCACGCACAATGCGCAGGAACCCAGGCTCGATGAGCGGCGCAAATGCACGCTCGAACACCGATACCAAAGCATCCTGAGTCGGGTTGATCTTGAGCAGCACCGTGCGGTTGTGCGCGAGTAGTTCGTACAGCACATCGAGTACGGGGATTGAGGTGACGTTCCCCGCGCCCAGCACAAGACCGACTCCTCCGGATTCTTGTGGCGCGCGCTGGGCGAGACCCGCCCGTGCACGTGCCGCGCGGGGAGTTGTTCCCGGCTCTAGCCAGACTTCACCGGTGAATCCTGCCAGCAGAAACTGGTCGCTTCGCGTCAGCGGGAAGGAATGCACCCGCGTGCGTCCGCCGGGAGCACGGTCAATGCGGATCCCCTCGAGCGGATTGCGCCCCGCCGCCAAGCGTGACAGTGTCTCGACGTAAGCATCGAGCGCACCCAGAGTGCTGTACGGCCCGGATAGCCACTCTTCACCACGAAGCGGATGGGTGGGACTGAGCCCCTTCGATGTTGCCGCGGTGCGCGCCCATTCTTCTGCTGCGGAGGTAACGCTCGTCCGCACTGTCTTCAGCAACGTGGCGCGCTGGCCGACGCTGAGCGCGGACCACGTGCGGGCACCTTCGGCGAGCTCTTCAATAGCGGAATCCAGGCGCTCACGGTCGTCGGCATCAACACCGGTCGCGGGTGAGGCAGCAGCAGTCGCTGAAGTCATCGTTGTCTCCTTCGTGCAGTATCCCCAGCTTATGCGGGCTGGCTATGCGTGCAGTGCCTCGATGTCGTGCTTGCGCAACCTGTACCGCCCGAGCGGGATGAGGCTCAGTGCCATCAACGCGGCGGGCAGGATGCTGAAGCTCAGTACGATGCCCATCACCGCGGCATCCGGCTGCGCTGTGCTCTCACCGGCCACACTTGAGACATACCCGGTTGCGGCGAGCATCAGCGAGACAGCGGTAGCGCCGAGTGCGAAGCCGACCGTTTCACCCGCGGTCCAGATGCCTGTGAACGTCCCCGCCTGACCGGAGCCAGTGGTGCGCTCGTCGTGAGAGATGACATCTGGCAGCATCGCCAGTGGCAGAGACTGCAATCCGGCATAGGCGATGCCCGCGAGTGCCACTGACGCATAGATCCACATGCCCGGCGCCCAGACGGCGACCGTGATACTCGCGGATGCGACGAGGTAGAGGATGCTGGCGCCGAAGAAGGAGCGTTCCTTGCCGATGCGGCGTGAGATGGCTGTCCAGCCAGGGGTTGCCAGGAGGGCGGGGCCCACCAGCGCGACGAAGAGGATTTCAACGGCTGCTTCATCGTTCAGCACCCAGGTCGCGACGTACTGGGCGCCTGCGAGCATGGTGCCCGTCGCGAGCGCCTGAAGTAGGAAGGCGCCCAGCAACGCGCGGAACGGCAGGCTGCGCCGGAGCGCTCGGAATCCGGAGAGGTACTGATCGCGCAAACCCTGAGACTGCGCCGTGCGGACGGGACTGCTCGGAGTACCGGCGGTGTCGGCCGTGCGACTCGCGATCAGCATGCCGATTCCGAGGACGACCCCGGCGACGATGCCCATGAGTAGGTAACCGCTGACCTGATCTCCCGTGGCGCGGCGGAGCATCGGACCGCCCG
>DQHP01000087.1 GCA_003524435.1 Microbacterium sp. | reverse complement strand
GGCACGAGCGGCCCTGCGCTCGTGCCAGGCTGCGATCTCCGCATCCACGTCGCGCGTCTTCGTGACCACCGGTGGCCCGCCTTGCAATTGCCGCCGGGCGGCGATGACGCGGCGGTTGAAGTCCTCCAGCAACTCACGGACGTCGGCTTCGCGCACAAGCGCATCGAGTGTGCCGTCCAGCTCGCGATCTTCTACGCGCAACATGATCGCCGGCGGACCGAGACCCGAAAGCTGTTCGCTCTCGATCTTGCGTCGAATCCACCAGTCGGGATCGTGATGTGTGCCGAGCCCTTCGAGTGGCTTGCCCGCACCGGGCAGATTATCGAACTCACCCTGGCGAATCGCGATCTGGATTGCGGTCTCCACGAACTCATGCTTATTCTCGGCGGTGAGTTGCATCGGAGCTGATTCCTGCTCAACATCCGGTTCGTCGCTCTGCCGCGCCCGATAGCGGGCTGCAGCGTCTCGAGGATCAATCATCGTCCACCTCCGGATGCCGGTGCTCTCAGCCTACGCGCGCGCCGAACTGATGTCGCAGGGACGCCATAAGCTCGAAGGATGACTGCGCACCCTCTCACCCTCAACCGGGAGATCCTGCGCCTCGCTGTCCCCGCGCTCGGTGCGCTCGTCGCCGAGCCTGCTTTCCTTATCGTCGATGCCGCCTTGGTCGGGCATCTCGGCACCGTGCCGCTCGCCGGGCTTGGTATTGCCGGCGCCGTGCTGCAGACCATCGTGGGGCTGATGATCTTCCTCGCCTATTCGACGACGCCGGCGGTCGCACGCAAGTTCGGCGCCGGGCAGAAGCAAGATGCCGTCTCCGTCGGCATCGACGGCATGTGGCTGGCGCTGGGACTCGGCGCCATTCTCGCCGTACTTGGTTCAGTATCTTCCGGCTGGCTGGTCTCGCTCTTCGGCGCCTCGGCCGAGGTCGCCGAACAGGCTGACACTTACTTGCTCATCAGCATGTGGGGACTTCCGGCCATGCTGATCGTGTTCGCCGCGACCGGGCTGCTGCGCGGGATGCAAGACACGGTGACGCCACTGTGGATTGCCGGCGCAGGATTCGGCGCGAACGCACTGCTGAACGTCCTCTTCATCTATGGGTTCGGGTGGGGCATTGCCGGCTCTGCCATCGGCACGATCACCGCCCAGTGGGCAATCGTCGCCGCCTACGTCGTCGTCGTCGGCCGGATGGCTCGCAAGCACGAAGCTTCGGTGCGGCCACAGCGCGAGGGTGTGCGAGGCTCGGCTCGCTCTGGCGGGTGGCTGTTCCTGCGCACCGTCAGTTTGCGCCTCGCGTTGCTGATCACCGTGGGAGTCGCCACCGGCATAGGCACCGAAGAATTGGCGGGCTGGCAAGTGGTCTTCACGATCTTCTCGGCAGCGGCATTCGCGCTCGACGCATTAGCTATCGCTGCTCAGGCACTGATCGGCAAGGGTATCGGCGCGGGCGATGAAGCAGGCGTACGGCGCGTGCTGGCGCGCACCGTCGCATGGGGGGCCTGGTTCGGCGTTATCGTCGGCCTCATCATCGGAGCCCTCTCTGGCGTGATCGGCCTCGCATTCACCGGCGACCCCGCCCTGGCGTCGCTCATACAACCAGCGCTTATCGTCCTCGCCGTCGCTCAACCCATCGCTGGCATTGTTTTCGTCCTCGACGGAGTGCTGATGGGATCGGGGGATGTGCGTTACCTCGCCATCGCAGGCGGCCTGAACCTCATTCCCTTCCTCCCCGCGCTCTGGATCATCGCCGCCACGGGGGTCGATGACGTCGCCGGACTCACCTGGCTGTCCGCTGCCTTCTTCGGTGTCTATCTGCTCGCCCGCTTTGCAACACTGGGCTGGCGAGTGAAGACCGGGCGCTGGCTGAACGCCGCGGTGTAGCCACCCGTTCTGCACAGATCGGCTTGCGCGCGAGTTGTGCACCGTTCGTGGCCTGACGGCTCTGCGTCTCGATAACCTCTGGCATTCTGGTCCGCACGCGACGACAATGAAGGAGTGTTGACCATGAACGAGCCTCAGGTGTGGGTGCTGATCGGCGTGTTCGCGACGGCACTTTTCGGCGTGATAACTCTGATGTCGACGATGTTTATTCGGATCATCCGAACCGAGATTCAGGGTGTACACCACCGTCTCGACCGCATCGACGCCGACGTCAACGCGCTTATGCGGCACACCTTCGGTATCCAACGAGACTGACTCTCGCGAAATAGTGGCCGTCATCTCACACTGTCGGCGAGGTTCTCGTGAGCGTCGCCTCAGCTCGCGCAGTCTCGGCTGAGGCCGCAGCACCCATTCGAGCCATCGCATAGCCCCACGTCGCCAGGGCGAGCAGCGGGCCCCACAGCCAGAACGGGAACATGAGAATGAGCTCGAGGGTCTGTTCGATGCTTCCGTTGCCGAGCGCGCCAGCCTGCACCGAAAGCACGAGATCGATGCCGCCTGCGGTGAACAGCGCCGAGACAATGGATGCTGGCACCACGACGAGCGCGATCGGCACTGAGCGGCCACCTACGCCCGCCATCCATCGCGGGAATCTCCGGCCCCAGGGGAGGATGAGTCCGAGTGTCAGCGCCCCGCCGGCCAGCATCGCAGCTCCCAGGCTCAACCCGGTGAACAGCGTTCCCGGATCTTCCGCGAAGTCGAGATCACTCGGCGCCAGTAGCGGCCATGGTGTCAGCCACGACGCGCGAGCGATCGAGTACGGCACGGCGCAAGCCGCGGCGGCGACGGTGA
>DQHP01000162.1 GCA_003524435.1 Microbacterium sp. | reverse complement strand
GCATGTCCGCGACGGTGGCGCCAGGTGCCGCGGCAGCAGCCACAGCGGCAGCGAAGACACCCGCCGCTTCACGCCCATACGACGACTGGTGAGCGCCGGCCAGATCAATGGCCTCGGCATAGGCACCGCGAGGATCACCGATGTGCACGAGCCCGACGGGCGCCATGTACATGGTCGCCCCGCAGTTGACGATGTTGCCGACACCGGCTTCACGCGGATCAGCGTGACCGTAGTGCAGCTTGGCGACGATCCACTTCTCCGCCAGGAAGACGCGCTGCAGAATTAGCGCCTCGTCCTCGAGCTCGGGGACCCATCGACGCTCGCCGATCATCAAAGGCACCAGGTCGCCCGCAATGTCGAAGGCATCCAGGTGGCGACGGCGCTTGACGTAGACCTCGACGAGCGCGTGAGTCATGAGAGTGTCGTCAGTGACGTGACCGTCACCCTTGTGGTACGGCGCAATCGGGCGAGCCGTCCGCCAGTCGGCGAGGAAGGGACCGACGATCCCCTTGACCCGACCGCCGTGGCGCTCCTCGATCTGTTCGGGGGTCCATCCCTCGGTCGCTCCGCCAAGCGCATCACCCACGGCGGCTCCCGCAAGCACTCCGGCCACTCGACTCTGCAGCACGTCCATTCCACTCCTCATTCTGTAAGTCATCCGGTGATGCGGGGCAGGCAGTGCGCCCGCCCCGCACGTTGATCAACCGGCGATGTCAGCCCACCCATCGGTCAGCTGCGTTGCCAGCTGCTCGACGGTGATCTTGTCGGCCAGGTACTGCTGGTAGGCCGGCGTCGCGATGGTGTCCTTCCATTCCGTGTACTTGTCCACCTTCAGGAATGCCGGGCCCTCAAGGCCCTCACCCGATGCGAGAACCTGGGTCCAGGCAGGGTTGTCGGCAGCGAGAACCTCCACTGCGGCCCGCGCCGCGCTCGACGACGGGATGAGCGCGTCGGCGTAAGCGATCTCGGCCAGGTTGTCGGCGTCGAGCAGATAGTTCAGGAAGTCTGCCGACTCTTCCACGTACTCGGAGTCGATGTTGACCGAGTACGTCTGCGGGTTGGCGGCCTGGATCGCGCCTGCCGAGCCCTCGAGCGGGGGCAGCGCCACCCAGTTGAAGCCCTCGGGAGCGTCGCCTGCGATGTTCGTCGCCTGGAACGATCCCTGCACGGTCATCGCAATGGTGCCGCCGTAGAACGATGCCAGGACGTCAGACCCGGACTGGGTCAGCGAGGTGAGATCGAGCGACTGGTCGGTGTACGCCATCTCGTGAATGCGCTCGGGAACGGCGAGCTCATCATCGCCGACCTCGATCGTGGCATCTTCGCCCTCACCAGAGAAGTAGTCGCCGTCGAAGCCCATCGACAGGCTCATGATCGTCGAGGTGGGCGAGGCCAGACCCCAGCCGAGACCCTTTTGAGCATCGGTCGTGGTCGCCTTGGCGATCTCTGCCAACTCATCCCACGACATCGTGGCGCCGGTCGGGATCTCAACGCCGGCCGCCTCGAGCAGGTCCGCGTTGGCGAAGGCCATGTAGGACTGCAGCGTGGACGGGTAGGCGATGATCTCATCATTCACCGTGACGGAGTTCCAGATTCCCTCTGAGATGTCCGACTTCAGATCGGGATCGATGTACTCGCTCAGATCGGCGAGATAGCCATCGGCCGCGAACGAGACGATGGAGCTCGCCTCGAAGTGGATGATGTCAGGAGCGGTACCGCCGGTGAACTGCGTGATCAGCTTGTCGTAGGTGCCATCCCAACCTGCCTGGATGATCTCGACCTGAACCTCAGGATTCTCTTCATTCCAGCTGCCGACGATCTTCTCGATCGCGGCCTGGGTTGCGGGCTGGTCCGACAGCGACTGGAACTGGAGCGTGACCGCCCCGTCCTCTCCGCCGGAGTTCTGTGACGCACTCCCTTGTGCGCAGGACGTGAGCGCAAGCGCTGCGACGCCGGCGAATGCGACGGCGCCAATGCCTCGGATTCTCTTCATGTTGATCGCCTTTCTCGGTGAACGGTGGTGCGGATAAGGACAGGGGCGTGCGTGCTCACCCCTTGACAGCACCGGCAAGCATGCCGCCGGTGAGCTTCTTCTGGAGGATGCCGAAGATGATGAGCGATGGGATCGTCGCGAGCAAGGCGCCGGCCGCGAGCGGGCCGAGCTGGGTTTGGCCCTCCGCACCCAAGAACGAGCGCAGCGCAATCGGCAACGTGTACAGCTCAGGGCTCTGCAGCAGCACGAGGGCGAGGAAGAACTCGTTCCACGCCGAGACGAAGGTGAACATCGCCGTCGCCACGAGTCCCGGCGCCAGCAGCGGCAGCACCACCGTGCGCAGGATCGTGAACCGGCTCGCGCCGTCCATCTCAGCCGCTTCCTCCAGCTCGGGAGGAATGGCTGCGACGTAGCCCTGCAGCATCCACAGCGTGAACGGCATCGTGAAGGTGACGTAGACGAGGATCAGGCCGAGCAGTGTGTCGTTGAGGTTGATCGTGCGCAGCAGCAAGAACAACGGAATGATGATGAGGATGCTGGGGAAGACCTGGCTCGTCAGAATCCAGATCGTTCCTGCGGCACGCAGCTTTCCTCGCAGTCGCGCCAGCGCGTACGCCATCGGCATCGACAGCAGGACCGTGATGATCATCGTCGCAACTGAGACGAGCAGCGAGTTACCTGCGGCAGGAATGAGGTTCTGACGCTCGAGCGCCGAGGCGTAGTTCGAGAAATCCCATTGCGCGGGGATGAGGTTCACCGCGAGGGAGTTGAGCTCTTGCGAGGATTTGAACGATGCCGATAGTAGCCACACCAGCGGGAACCCGAGGAAGGTGAGGAAACACGCCAGCGCGGCGTACATCAGAACGGTTGCGTACCAGGGACGCTTGGCGCTCATGCGCGGGCCCCCTTGTTCTGGCGGAACTGATTGATGAGATAGAGCGAGAGGACGATCAGGATCGCGATGACGAGCACGTTGCCCATCGCGGATGCTGCGCCGATCTCACGGTTGCGGAACGCCTCGAGATACGTGAACAGCGGCGGGATCATCGTCTGCCCACCGGGTCCGCCCTCGGTGAGCACGTAGATCAAACCGAAAGAGTTGAACTGCCAGATGAAATCCAGTGCGGTCACGGCGAAGATCACCGGACGCAGCGCGGGGAGCGTGATGTGCCAGAAGCGGCGGAAGACTCCCGCACCGTCGACTGCGGCGGCTTCGTGCTGCTCTGTCGAGATCGACTGCATGCCGGCCAGCAGCAGCACGGTCGTCTGCGGGATGCCCGACCACACGCCGACGACGATCACCGCAGGAAGCGCGGTGGAGAAGTCGCCGAGCCAGTTAACGCCTGGCGCGCCGAACCACCCGAGAACTCCGTTGAGCGGGCCGGAATTGGGGTTGTAGATCATGCGCCACACGATCGCGATGACCACCGGAGGCATTGCCCACGGAATCAAAGCCAGCACGCGGGTCAGGCCCTTCAACCGCAGGTTGCTGTTCAACAGCAGTGCGAGACACATCGCGCACACAAGTGTCAGAAGAGCGACGGATGCGGACCAGACGAGTCCGATGCCGAACGAGCCCCAGAATCGCTGGTTTCCGGCGAGGTCGATGTAGTTTTCGAGACCGTTGAAGTTGATCTCAGCGTTTCGCTTGAGGGTGGCGTCGGTAAAACCGATCGCCACGCCGCTGACGAGCGGAATGACGGAGAAGATAATGATCGGTAGCAGAGCCGGAATCACCAGAGCGATCGCTTCTTTGCGTTGCGCGCGCGTGCGGGCACCGATCTGGCGGACCTTAGGCCGGGCGCGAGACGACGACGGCTTGCCTGTTGCGATAGTCATCTCGCCTCCTTCTCGGCTTCGAGCGGTGCGGGGTCTGTGAGCGGGTGCTTTGTCGTTTGTCCGCGCGTGGAGCCACGCACGACGAGCCGCGGAGCGACTGCGACAGTGCTTGCTGGCCGATCGGGCTCGGCAATGCGCGCAAGCAGCAGCTCAGCCGCG
>DQHP01000077.1 GCA_003524435.1 Microbacterium sp. | reverse complement strand
GGCGACCGCCCGGGTGGTGCTCGCGCCGGTGGAGCGGATCATCGCAGGAACGCCGCCGCGACGCCGGAGTCGACCGGAATGTGCAGACCGGTCGTGCGGCTGAGCTCAGGGCCGGTCAGTACGTACACGGCATCCGCGACGTTCTCGGGGACAACCTCACGCTTGAGGATTGTCCGGTTCGCGTAGAACTGGCCGAGGTCCTTCTCTTCGACGCCGTACGTCGCCGCACGGTTCGCGCCCCAGCCCGAGGCGAAGATGCCAGAGCCGCGCACCACACCGTCGGGGTTGATGCCGTTGACGCGGATGCCGTATTCACCGAGCTCAACCGCCAGCAGTCGCACCTGGTGCGCCTGGTCAGCCTTCGTTGCGGAGTAAGCGATGTTGTTCGGACCGGCGAAGACGGAGTTCTTCGACGAGATGTAGATGATGTCACCGCCGAGCTTCTGGTCGATGAGCACGCGGGCCGCAGCCTGTGACACGAGGAACGAACCCTTTGCCATGACGTCGTGCTGCAGGTCCCAATCCTTCTCGGTGGTATCCAGCAACGGCTTCGACAGGGACAGACCGGCGTTGTTCACGACGAGGTCGACGCCACCGAACGCGAGGACAGCCTCATTCATGGCAGCGCGCACGGCGTCAGCGTCCGCAACGTTAGCGGCGATGCCGATCGCGACGTCGGTGTTTCCGAGCTCGGCGGCAGCGGCCTGTGCCTTCTCGAGGTCGAGATCTGCGACGACGACGCACGCGCCCTCGGCCGCGAGGCGAGTGGCGATGGCCTTGCCAATTCCGGATGCTGCGCCGGTCACGAACGCGATGCGTCCCTGGTGCGACTTCGGCTTCGGCATCCGCTGCAGCTTTGCCTCCTCGAGCGCCCAGTACTCGATGTTGAACTTCTCAGCATCCGAGATGGGGGCGTATGTCGAGAGAGACTCGGCGCCGCGCATGACGTTGATCGCGTTGACATAGAACTCACCGGCGACGCGGGCGGTCTGCTTGTTCGCTCCGTAGGAGAACATACCGACACCGGGGATCAGCACGATGAGCGGGTCTGCACCGCGAATTGCCGGGCTCTCGCTGGTCGCGTGTGCGTCGTAGTAGGCCTGGTAATCGGTGCGGTACTCCGCGTGCAGTTCGTGCAGGCGTGCAGTCTGCTCTTCCAGCGTTGCCGTTGCGGGCAGGTCGAGGATGAGCGGCTTAACCTTGGTGCGCAGGAAGTGGTCGGGGCAACTCGTGCCGAGCGCAGCCAGACGCGGCGCATTCTCGGATGCCAGGAAATCGAGCACAACGTCAGAGTCGGTGAAGTGGCCGACCATCGCCCTGTCGGCGGAGGCAATGCCGCGCACCGTTCCGGCCAAAGCTGCCGCGCGCTCGCGACGCTCAGCCGAGTCCAATGCTTCGAATCCGCTGCGCACGCCACCGAACGGCGCGGCCTTGCCCTCAGCGGCAATATAAGCAGCGGCGGTGTCGATGATCCACAGCGAGTTGGCCTCAGCCTCCTCCGAGGTGTCAGCCCAGGCGGTGATGCCGTGCCCACCGAGGATGCAGCCGATTGCGGCAGGGTTCTGCTTCTTGATCTCGGCGATGTCGAGGCCGAGCTGGAAGCCAGGGCGACGCCACGGTACCCAGACGACCTTCTCGCCGAAGATCTTCGCGGTGAGCGCTTCACCGTCGGCGGCGGTGGCGATTGCGATGCCAGAGTCAGGATGCAGGTGGTCAACGTGGGCAGCATCCACGAGGCCGTGCATCGCGGTGTCGATCGAGGGGGCGGCCCCGCCCTTGCCGTGCAGGCAGTAATCGAAGGCTGCGACCATTTCGTCTTCACGCTCAATGCCGGGGTAGACATCGACAAGCGCGCGCATGCGGTCCATGCGCAGCACAGCGAGGCCCTGCTCCTTCAGCGTGCCGAGGTCTCCACCAGAGCCCTTGACCCACATCAGCTCGACGGGCTGTCCGGTGACCGGGTCGGTCTCGGTGCCCTTCGCCGAGGTGTTGCCGCCGGCGTAGTTCGTGTTCTTCGGGTCGGCGCCGAGGCGGTTTGACCGTTCGATGAGGGCGGCAGCAGTGGGGTTCGTCATGGGGCTCCTGAGAGAGAGGAATGTTATTTCATGTTAATTATGACAACAACGCACGCGAAAGACAACAGCGAATAAGGATGTGACGCTCAGAGCACGTCGGTGAGTTCGCGGTAGCGCTCCAGGCGAGGATCGCTCGGATCCAGGTCGGTGACCATCACATGTACCTCCGTGAGGCGGAAAGCAGTCGAGACTGCTGCGCTATCGAGTTTGGAAGAGTCCACGCAGAGGATGAGCTGGCGGCTGTTGCGCGCGAAGCTGCGTTTGATCTGGCTCTCTGCCAGCGACCCCTCTGAGCTGCCGTGAGTGGGATCGACCGCGCTCGCAGATGTGAAGAAACGCTGATAGAGCATTGACTCCGCCGCCTCGCACGCGATCTTTCCCACGAAGCTCCCCGTGGATTCGTCGAGCTCTCCGCCGATCAGTACTGGAGTGAGAGATGTGCCGGGGCGCAGCGCTGTGAAGTTCTCCCATGAGTTCGTTGCCACAGTGAGCCCGGGGTGTGCGTGCAGGGCCGGCGCGAGAGCGGCGACTGTGCTCGAAGCATCCAGAGCTACCGCGCCAGAGTGCGGAAGCAATGTCGCGGCTTTCGCGGCGATTGCCTGCTTCGCGCGAGGTCGGACTGTCCGGCGCTCGCCGAATGGGCGGGGGCCGGAGGGAGCGATGGCGCCTCCGCGAACGCGTCGGACGAGCCCCTCAACCTCAAGATCATCGAGG
Organism: Microbacterium sp.; assembly: GCA_003524435.1. GTDB lineage: Bacteria > Actinomycetota > Actinomycetes > Actinomycetales > Microbacteriaceae > Microbacterium. The sequence continues at coordinate 426 of DQHP01000077.1, read as the reverse complement.
TCGCGGCGGACTGTCATCTCGGAGACTCCGAGGTCTGCAGCCAGCGCATCGATCTGCGCGGCGCCGTCTCGTTCGATGATCGCGATGATCGTGCTGCGGCGTTCTTCGCCGCGCACAGAGCTGCTCGTGGCCATCGCGTGATCTCCGTTCGATTGTGTGACTTTGCACACAATATCGCACAGGTGATGGCTCGCTGCCGAGCGAATCATCGAGCGGCGGTGGGCTCAGCTGATCGCGGCTTCGCCCCACAGCAGTGCGGTCGCGTGACGGTAGCTCGTGAGAAGCGGTGCGGTGTCGTGCCCGCCCTGTTCTTGGGCCTCGGCGTCGGCGCTCCACTGGGGGAGCGCACCGGCGAGCACGCCCGCTGCCTGGCGTGCCATTCCCAAGGCGACGTACTCTGCGGGTTCGGGGAACGCGACCGGCAGA
>DQHP01000058.1 GCA_003524435.1 Microbacterium sp. | reverse complement strand
TGTGCGTTCGCGCCGGCGGCGACACGCTCGAAGGCATCGGCCGCGACGGCGAACTCGACCGCGAGCGCCCCTTCCCCTGGGCGGAGTGACCAGGTCAGACCCAGTACTCTAGGGGAGTGAACATCCCAGCCCGGCTCCGCCGTCTCGTGGGCGTGGGAAGCAGATTCCTCGTCGTCGGTGCCATCAGCACCCTGATCGAGATCGGCATCTTCAACCTGTTGGTGTTCGCGTTCGACTGGGATCCGGTTGTGTCGAAGATCGTCGCCTCACTGGTCGCGCTCGTCAACGCGTACATCGGCAACCGTGAGTGGACCTTTCGGCACCGCGACCGTCGTGGTCGGGTGTCAGAGCTTGCGCTGTTCCTCGGTACGAACATCGCGTGCACGCTGCTGGGAGCGGGCATCGTCTGGCTCGGCGTCGAAGCGCTGACGGCGACCACCGGTCACGCCACCGGTGCGCTCGGCCTCAACATCGTGAACCTGATCAGCATCGTGATCGTGGTCATGATCCGCTTCGTGCTCTACCACAAGCTCGTTTTCCGCACCTCGTCGGCGCCGACCGACACACCTGCACCCTGAAGCCGGTGTGAGTCAGGGCAGTTTCGCCACCGTGAGAAGGATTGCTGCATCCTCCTCCGCCTCCAGACTATGCCGAGCGTCCGGCATGATGAGAAGGTCGCCCGCGCGTGCTTGCCAGGAGTCCTCTCCATTCCATAGCCGCACTCGCCCTTCAAGGACGTAAACGGTCGCCTCGCCGGGGTTTTCATGCTCTCCCAACACGGTGCCTTGCGTCATGCCGATGACGGTCTGTCGAAGCACCTTTTCGTGACCGCCGAAGACAGTGTCGGCAGCACGACCACTGTTCGCGACGGCAGCCGCTTCGAGTTGTTGGCGGGCGAGGGCCTCAATCGAGATCTTCTGCATGCGAACAGCGTACGGTGATTCGCCGCTCCGCGGCCGCCGGGAAATACGGCACTGTGACGCTCGACCTCAAATCGATTGCCGGTAACCGAAGAACTCGTGATCGTTGTTGTAGCCGCCGTGCCCGCCACCGACCTCGGAGAAGTGCTCGACGAACTCGACGCCCTTGATCCACTTGACCATCTTGAACCCCAGCTGCACTTCGTTGCGAAGTCGGAGAGGTGCCCCATGGCCGAAGGAGAGGTCATCGTCGTTCATCTCGTAGGCCAGCATCGTCAGCGGGTAACTCATCTGCTCGATGGGTTGGGCGTCGTAATAGATACCGCCATCCGGGCCGACCGCGAACGAGTAGAAGATTACCCACTTCGCCTCCGGTTTGGGCTTCGCCAGTTCGAGGATGGTCTTCATCGACACACCACCCCACTTGGCGACACCTGACCAGCCCTGGATGCAGAAGTGCTGCGTGATCTGCTCGTGGTGGGCGAGTGAGCGCAGTTCATCCAGGCTCAACTCGACCGGGTTCTCAACGAGCCCGTTGATGCGCAGCGTGTAGTCGGAGAAGTCACCGGCCTGCAGCTTCTTGTACTCTTCGGTCTCGGGGTACTTTCCGTTGTGCCAGAAGTACGGCGAGATGTCTTTCTCGGTGTACTGGCCCGGCTTGGCATCGAGGTGCTCGAACAGTTTCTGCGCCGGACCGACCAGAGCGTATGCCGCCCTCTGCACCTTCCGCGGGAAGCGGTACGTGAGCGGCGTTGCGGCGACCCAGGCGACGATCATGACCACCATCGACGCGGCGAAGATCCAGAATCCGACCCAACTGTTGTCGTCCCGAGCGCCGTACATGTGATTAAGGTTGCGCAGCGCCCCAGTGGTCATCACCAACGCGACGTGCACGACGATGAACGCGACGAACCAGCACAGCACCAGGAAGTGCAGGGTGCGGGCGATCTGGATGCTGAAGATCGAGCTGATCCAGCGGAACCGGGTCGACAGCGCCGGCGACATCCCGAGCCCCGTGATCAGGGCGGCTGGTGCGGCGATGAACACCGTGATGAAGTAGGCGATCAGCTGCAGGCTGTTGTAGTTGACCCAGCCGTTCTCGATCGGCCAATCCAGCGACAGATACTGGATGGCGACCGAGATCGAATGCGGGATAACATCCCAGCTCATCGGGACCAGGCGAACCCAGTGTCCGGTGGCGAAGATGAGCACCATGAAGATGATGCCGTTGAGCAACCAGAGGGTATCGACGCCAAGATGCCACCAGCGGGCGAGCCCGATGGAATGCCGCCGGCCCGGAAGGCCGACCCCATCCGGCAGGGTGATGGAGTCCTGTTTCGCGGTGTAGAGCGGGTCGGTCGGGATGGGCTTCTGGATGCGGAACCAGTCCTTACCCGGAGTGGAGTGCCGAGTCAGGTACAGCCTCGGATGGTCGGCGAGGATGGTGATTCCCGAGCGGATGATGAAGATCAGCAGGAACGCGTTGAGAAAGTGCTGCCAGCCGATCCAGGTCGGAAAGCCAACCGGGGCGTCGTCGGGCAACTCTGACTCGCCCGGGTACTGGGCAATGAAATCCTGCACCGCAGGAAGCTCGCGAATCGCTTTCGCGACGGCGATCCCGATGACCAGGAGCAGCAGACCGATGGGAATCAGCCAGAGCAGGTTGAACCATTTGCTTTTACCGACTCGCACCCGGGGGGCGATGCCGAACTGGGGCGGAACACCGCCAGCCCAATGCTCGTCGACGACGTCGTGTTCCTTCTTGACGAGTTCTGTTCGAAAACTCTGATGCACACTCTGCGTGCGGTCACCTGAAGGGGAGTCCGGTTCGTCTTTGATAGCGGCCATGCCCCGAACCTAGCAGGCGACGGATACGCCACCACGCGCGGAACCCGCCGGGCTAAGACGAGGACTTAGCCTTAAACCCGCCGCCGCAACCGAGTCTGCCGATCGCTCAGCTCGACCGGCGCCTGGCCGTGGTCCTTCGTTGATCCGTACGTGTACGAGCCGTAGCCGTAGCTGTCCGGTCCCTTGGTGGGCAGCATCGTCACGACGATGCCGAGCAGGTTCACTCCGGCGGTCTCGAGCGTGCGGATCGCTCCCGAAAGCTCCGGCTTGCGAGTCTTTCCGGATGCCGCGGTCAGAATGACCCCGCGCGTCTTCTTCCCGATGACAGCGGCGTCGGTGACGAGCAGCAGCGGGGGAGCGTCGATCAGGATGTAGTCGAAGTACTCTTCGAGCGGCTTGAGGATCCGGTCCATTGCGCTCGATCCGAGCAGCTCGCTCGGGTTCGGCGGCACTGGTCCACTGGGCAGCACGTAGAGGTCGTTCGCGCCCCACTTCTGCAGAGCATCAGCAACGTCGACCTGGCCGATCAGCGCGTTCGTGAGACCCACGCCGCCCTCGATGCCCATGTACGTGGCGACGCGCGGCAGCCGCAGGTCGCCGTCGACCAGCGCGACGCGCGCTCCGGTCTCAGCCAGCGCGATCGCGAGGTTCGCCGTAGTGGTCGACTTGCCCTCACCCGGACCGGCGCTCGAGACGACGAAGGTGCGCGAGTTCGAGTCGACCTCGAGGAACTGCAAGTTCGTGCGCAGCGCGCGGAACGACTCTGCTCGAGGGCTGCGCGGATCAGCATGCACGATGAGCGGACGCTTCTGCGCCTCCGGGTCGTACGCGATCCCACCGAGCATCGGCCGGTCAGAGAGCGACTCCAGGTCATGCAGCGTGTGGATGCGAGTGTCGAGAACGGTCCGCAGTACGGCGAAGGCGATACCAGCGGCAAGGCCCAGCAGCCCGCCCAGCACGACCAGCAGCGGAATGTTCGGGCTCGACGGCACCGTCGGCTCGGCCGCAGGGTCGGTGATGGTGATCTGCACGGGGCTTGCGCCGCCCTCGGTGTCAGGGCGCTCAAGGTCGTTCTGTACGACCTCCGCGAAGCTGGCCGCCGTAGCATCCGCGATCTTCGCTGCAAGCTCAGGATCAGCATCCGTCGCGGTGATGTTGATCAGCACTGTGTTCAGCGGCGTCGTCGCCGTGATGCGTCCCGCAAGAGCAGTCGCAGAGGTGTCGAGCTTCAGCTCGTCGACGACCGGGTCGAGCACCAGCGCGGTGCCGATGACGTCGACATAGCTGGTGACCATCTGGCGGGCGAACGTGGTTCCCTGCACGAGGTCACCGGTCGCGGCGCCCTCGGTGCGCACCGACACGTAGAGCTGGGTGGACGCCACGTATTTGGGTGCCTGCGTGAACGCGTAGGCCGCGCCGCCGGCGAGCCCGACGAGCAGCAGCACCAGGATCACGATCCAGTTTTTGTGCAGGATGCGTAGATAGTCGCGAAGATCCACGTGGTCTGATCCCCCTGGGATTTGTTGTCGGTGTCGCACATAGCGACTTCGTCATTCTTTCACAGCCTCGGTTGAGACCGTTTTACTCAAAAAGCAAGACAGATAAACGCCAGTGAATCAGCGCGTTGCCTCATATCCGCCGTACACCCCGTACGAAGTCCGATCGACACCCTTGGTGGGCAGCATGGTGACGACGGCGCCGACCACCTTGGCGTGGATGCTTTCGATGCTCGTGACAGCATCCGCAAGTCGTGAGGCGTGGGTCTTTCCGGCCGCGGCGACGAGGATTGCTCCCTCTGTGCGGCGGGCGAGCACCGCAGCATCGGTCACGAGCCCGACCGGCGGGCTGTCGATCAGGATGATGTCGAACGTCGTCTTCAGGTCGCTGATCAGATCTGACATCGCAGCCGATCCGAGCAGCTCGGCGGGGTTCGGCGGCACGGTGCCTGATGGCAGCACGAAGAGCGTTCCGCGACCCCAGCGCTGCAGGGCCTCACTGGCGGCGACGCGGCCGACGAGCACCTCGGTGAGTCCGACGCCGCCTTCGATCGCGAAGTAGTCGGCGATGCGCGGCAATCTGAGGTCGGCGTCGATGAGCACGACGCGCGCGCCGGAGTCAGCGAATGCGATCGCGAGATTCGCGGCTGTGGTCGATTTTCCTTCGCCCGGCCCAGAGCTGGTGATGACGAAGGCGGAAGGCTCGCCGCCGATCGCGAGGAACTTGACGTTGGTGCGTAGCGAACGAAACGCCTCGGCGCGGTGATTCCGAGCGGATGCTGCGATGATCAGCGGCTGCGTACGAGCCTCTGGGTCAAGCGCGATGCCACCGAGAATCGGCACCTTGATCGCGTTCTCGACGTCTTCGATCGAGCGGATGCGGTTATCCAGCACCGCACGCAGTGCAGCGATGCCGATACCAGCGGCCAGCCCGAGCAGCGCGCCGAGAATGACGATGAGCCTGACGTTCGGCGCGGCGGGCGACACCGGCACCTGGGCGGCTTCGAGCGTGTCGATGCGCACGATGCTGACGCCGCTGTCGACCGGACGCTCGAGCTCTTCGGCGACCACCGTTGTGAAGCTTTCACCGATGGCGTTGGCGATGCGCGCTGCCTGACCGGGGTTGTGGTCGGTGACGGTGACAGTAATAGCTGTCGAGGCCGTCGATGCGGTCGCGGTCACCTTCGAGCCGAGGGCGCCGACGGTGGTGTCGAGGCCGAGGTCGTCGATCACCGGCTGTAACACGATCGCGCTGGAGAACAGGGTCACATAGCTGGTGACGGCCTGCTGTGCGTAGCCGCGTGCGAGGTTGAGTTCTGCGGTAGTTGCGCCGTCGCCTGCCTGCGCTGAGACGAAGAGCTCGGTAGAGGTGGTGTACTTCGTCTCAGTGTTGAGCGCGACGACGATTCCGGCCGAGAGGCCGATGATCAGCAGGGAGAGAATGAGGACGAGGTTGCGTCGTAGAACGCGCACGTAGTCCTGCATGGTCATCTGCATCCTCGGTCTTCTGCTGTCGCGGTCTTCAGTATGGTCGGCCGGGCCGAGTATCCTTAGAGAGAATAGCCCCTTGCCGCGCCGCGTGTTGCGAGCGCGCCCCGAGAACGGTGAATGCATGCCCCCTATCGATGAGGTCCCCGACCTCGACCAGACCAGAGACCGGTCTGCGCTCGGCAGTGTCGGGTCGAATCCTCGTCTTGAGGCGCTCGTCGGTCAGCCTCGGCGTGTGGTGACCGCCCGCGGTGCGGGAACGGATGCTGTGCGCCTGGCCGCCCTGGTCAGCTCAGCGTCGGCAAACAGCTCACCGATGACGCCGCCTGCGGTGTTCAGCCCGGCTCCGAACAAGAAAGCCAAGAAGCCCCGCGGCCACCGCCGCATCGACTGGCTGAATGTCGGCGCGGCCGTCGTCGCACTCGTCACGGCCGTTGGCGCTGGCAGCTTTGCGGG
>DQHP01000012.1:283-27224 GCA_003524435.1 Microbacterium sp. | reverse complement strand
CCATGACGGGCGACGCGCTTGCGATGGGGATGATGGCCAACAACCTCGATCCCGGGTCGATGATGCCCGTTCGCGTGGGGCTCAAGCGCGAGGCCGGGCGGCAGGCGGCCCGACGTGGCGACCACATCAATCTCGCGCGCATGGCTGTCGCGCTCGACACAATGCACCAGAGTGTCGACGATCACGGGTTCCGTGAGGCCGACCGTGTCTTCCACGATGCCCTTGTTGCGGCGTCTGGGGTGCCTGGTCTGCAGTTCTTCGGCGAGATTCTGCGCAACATACTCACTGCAACGGTGCGGGAAGTTCCGTTGGATGAGCGTGACCATCTGCACGGGCTGCACGTCGAGATCTACGAGGCCGTGCGGGATGGTGATCCCGATCGGGCGATGCAGGCCGTGGATGGGCACTTTGATTGGTTGGATAACGCGATTGAGCGGGGGCGTTCGACGGCGAAAGGTGAGGGCGGGGCGTTCGTCAACGGTTGGCCCGTGCATGATCGCACTTTCTTCCAGCCCGACCGTGGAGAAACTCTCGCGAAGGTCACCGGCTACTGGAACACACTCGCGGATGGTGCTGCGGTCATCGAGCCGCTCGCCGCGTCAGCGTGGAGCCCGGGCTTCGGCATGCTGACCGACCGGTTCGGTGTCACGTGGGTGCTGGACGTTCAGGTCGAGTATGCGGACTGAGCGTGATATCTCGATGGTAGGTGGACAGGATATGGTTCGCGAAGAATGCAGGAACTTCGTCGGCGACGTAGACACCTTCGAAGCTCAGGAACTTATCCAGGGGAAAGGGACCGTCGATTCGTGCAGCGCCGGGGAGGCAGTGGAATGCGCGTCCTCCCGGAAGCGCGTCGATCTGAACGATCCTCGAGAATCGAGGAGAACTCGAATTCTGGCACGCGAGAATTAGTTCGCGTCGACTCGCCGTGAGATCGAATTGATCAGGAGAGTGGAAGTCAGTAGCCATCCAGTAACCTCCTTCGATTCGTGCGGAGCAGCGAAGACACGAACTCCTCGCCGTGGTTCTCCTCGGAGGTTTCTAAGCGGCCGACCACCTGCCGGTCTGCCGAGACTCTACAGCTCTTCACGACCGACTACTTGTTGCCGAGATAGCCGATACGGATGCGGCCGTGGTCGAGTAAGGCAGTGGCGTCGCGGTGGGGACCAGCCTCGTCGGCGTGCACATCGCGTCGCAGGCTTCTGTCGTGGTGGGTAGGCAGCGACTACCGCCAGGCATCGATCATTTGCATCACTGCCGACGAATCGAAAGATGATTGTAAGAGAGGGTTCGGGGCAATGGGCGTTGCATCATCAATTCGCACGTGGAGTACGTTGTCGCTACCGCATTCCGCGATTGATGCACTCAAGAGATCCGCCAGATCGCCTTGTTCTAGGGTCATGAGTTGCTCGAGCTCGCGGACGCTGAGCACCGTAGTCGGAACGTCTGCGGTCGTAAGGTCCGGGCGCACGATGGATGAAGCAGCGAAGTGATCTTCAAGAGTGACAACGATACCGATGACCTTTTTCGATGCTTCGATACGGGTTTCTTGAGAAGCAATCTCTGTCAAGAATGAATATGTCTTGTTGATCTGGTCGATCCCTTTGCCGATTTGACGTTGCATACTCTTCGCAAGGTCGAGCGCTCCGAGACGCATGCTTTCGTCGGGTCGGGTTGATTTGCATTCGATGAGAAGGAGGAAGTCTTCTAGCAATACAAACCAGTCAATGCTGTCGACTAGGTCGTGCCCATTGTGGTACTTCACCTCGGGCACCACATTATCGAAACCAAGCAAGCGGAGTTGGTTTCCAACGTATGCTTCAAAAACGTGACCGAGGTCGGTCGAGAATCCGTTTCCGAACGTGGATATTCCCGAGTAAAAGATCGATAGCGGTGATATCTTGTCGAGGACTGCACGAACGTTGGGAGCAAATGGTTGAGGCAGGATTCCCACGATGAACGGCTTGTCGCGCAGAGGATTGAACGCGTATTTTCTGAGACTGGGCGGGACTCGACTCTCGGCTTCAGCGTTTGCATCCTTGAATTCAGTCAGCCCAATAGTCAGGTGTCTATCAATCACCCCCCGAACTGCATCTACGTCGAATCGTTCACCAAATCGCCGGAACGCGTCGTTCTCTAACCAGCCCTGATCAAATGATCCTCCATTGGAAGCAGCTCCTGAGAACGCGACAAATATCGCTGCCACATACGTCTCTATATCGACCCCGAATAGCCTCAGAAACCATCCTCCGGTCATCACGGAAGGTTGCTTACCGGATGGCCACGATGCCTCGGGCCCGAACAAGTTCAACACCCGCGCGAAAGTTGAGAGGACGTCTAGTTGCCAAGGGAATTGATCGTAGGTAATCCGAAGGATCACTCCGACCGAGCTTGTGGGCTCTTCGTGCATGACCGGATCGTCGATATTCAGGTGCAAGCTGCAGAGATATCCGAGTAGCGCTTGATCAGCAACTATCGGGTGTGGACCCGCGTGGGCCAGTGCGACGCGAGCGATATCGACGATCGCCCAGTGGCTAAAGGGCTGGTTGGCGCCAGGCGTGAGACCATCTGCTTCTATCCGCGCCGACGCAATGCCGCATGCTTTGAGTAGTGAGCTTCGATCGATCCTGCGGATCGCGTTCTTGTACTGCAAGTATGGGATTGGGCGAGCTGCGCTGCTCGGCGATGTTGCACTCACCATGGGATGCTACCGCGACTGATCGATTCTTCGTTTCCGTTGTAGCTCTGCGCCCCGACAATAACGGTACGGTCCCGGACCGTCGCGTGGAGAGGAGGACCGCGCTCATCAGAATCCGTCGAGGCGCGGCCCGAGTGCCACTCGGTGAACGCAGTGTCGGCACGGCGTCTTCGCAATTTCGAATCGGGTGGGGAGTCCAGACGCTGATCGAGCCCCCGGGGGTGCAGCAGCCTGCGTCGCTGCCACGTCACCGACCATCCTGCATCTGATGCCGGAGCCGCTTCGCTGATGTCCACCGCATCGTTCATCAGAGGAACCTGATCGACTCGGTCAGGTGGTTTGCCCTCGCGAGTGATCCGGTGGCGACGACCGCCGGTCAGCTCGTCGCGATCGGGATTCTCAGCGCCGTGCTTGGCTTGCCGTCGGGCCTGGAGCCAGCGATGCTGTAGCGGAACATCGCCTGCGCGGGATTGTCACGTGTTGAGCCGACCGTGGCTCGACCGAAACAGAGCGCTTCGGTCGAGCGGAAGTCCGACAAGGCCTCGGCACGGCTCATCGCGAATGGCTATGGCGCGGGCGGTTAGAGTAGATGCAGGTGTCCTTCGCTAAGCAGTGAGGCATAGCGCTGACGAACGCTCGAAGCGAAGTCAGGGTCGCGGATGATGACGCCTGCTTCAAGGTTCTTCTCATGGGCGGCTTCGGAGAGATTGGCGCTTGTGATGAATGCCGCGCTGGAGTCGACGACGACGACCTTGGAATGCTGAACACCGCCGTGAGGTCCCGGCCGGAAGCCAAGGAAGCGCGCGCCGTGTAGCTTCTCCTGCATCCATGCAGCCGTCTTTCCGTCGTTCAACTTTGTATCCACAAGCACAGTCGTCTTCACCCCGCGAGCAACGGCACGCCACAGCGACTGCAAGTACGCCGAGGTCGGCGACGCCGAGTAAGTCGACGCGAAAACATCCTCAGTCGCCTCGTCGACAAGATGCGCGATCGCTGCGGTGGTGTGGTCGCCGTCGCCGCTGAATGTCGGTCCACTCCACACCGCACGTAGGTCGGTTCCGTTCGCCTTCGCCGCGGCGGAGAAGCCGCGGAGCACGGCCGCGAGATTGGTCGCGCCGAGTACGGCGAAGCACTCGGCGAACAGCGCCCGAGACGGAGCATCCGCGAGCTTCGCCGACGCTTTCATGAGGCTCCCGTCGATCTCAAGACTTGAAGCGAGCTTGAGCGCGAGCGAGGACGAAACCGTCCGTGCCAACGTCTCAAGCGCATCGGCCACGTGTCAGCCCCAGTTCTCGTAGTCGATGCCGCCGAGCAGCGGCGCGAGGCCCTGCGAACCCTGGTCGAGGTCGAGTACGAACCGGCGATCGAGGAAGCGGTTTGCCCGCTCGCACGAGGTCTCCGAGATGAAGGCGCAGAAGTGGCAGGCGGCTCCGTGTAGGAAGTCTTCCTGATCTCGCGGCACGCGGTGGGCGCAGATCGGGTCTGACGAGCATCTGCGTGCGCGGTGCAGCGCTTCGTGCATCACCGATTCGAGACGTTCCATGCGTGCCAGATCGACCAGCCCGCCGAGAGTGCCTTCGCTGTCGGGTGAAGTAGTCGTAATCAGGATGCCCGCAGCCGGCGCCCGGCTATCCGCTTCCCGCCATGCGTAAATCCGCTCCGAAAGCGACGCAGACCCGTACCCGCTCGACATTGCCATTTCGCGGATGAGCAGGTGCGACAGCGTGTGCAGCGCCCAGTAGCGAGGCGGTGGCATCCGCGCGTCAGCGTCCAGTTCGGCTGCCGTGCGACTCTGGCGCCTCGCGAGGTTGCGTTCATGCGCAGCGACATGCGCATCCCAGACCTCGCTTTCAAGGACACCCGACTCCCACGCAGAGACGACCTTCTCATCGAAATGGAGGAACACGCCTTCACCGCGGTCCTCTGTGGCAGGAACCCAGGATGGCTTGCCGGACAACGATATGGGTACTACCCGTCCGGGCTCGTCGCCTACTCGATCGAGTGCGTCAATTCGGGTGAATCCGATGAACGCGTTCGCCTTGCGGATGCGGTCGACCGCGATGACCTCGTGCAGCGGGGCCGCGATCGATGATGCGATGTCGACCGTATGCACCTTGAACCCGTTCCGCCGGTCCTCGGTGAGAAATTCGTCGGGATGCGTAAGCGTCTCCCACTCGGGCACGAGGAGGTGGTTCGGGTCATATGCCGTCGACACCGGTGACACGGGGATGTGTGGCAACAGATCACCTTTCGTCACCTGCACGGCGTGCCAGAGATCTTCATCGGAGATACCGGCGAATTTCGCGGTCATGCTCTCGGGAGCGAACTCGCGCCATGAGGCGACCGCTGCGAGCGAGGTGAGCTTCATCACCTGGGCCGGTGGCAGCCCCATGATTTCGTCGACGGTATCGGCAGGCTTCGGCTCCTTGCGAGAAGGCAGGACGAGCACGCTCACCGTTGCAGGGAACCATTGGTTTGCCGCGCCGAGCAGCATTAGCCGCACCTCACCCGTACAAGGATCGGTCGGAGATGCGAACGAGGGCAGGTGCGGGTGCCGGCCTCGGCAGTTCGGCAGAGAAGTCTCGCCACCCGCCCGGGTCAGCTCGGCGATGTTGCGTGAGGAGTCACACTGCACGCATTTGATCGTTACCTGCGGTCCTAGGTTCGAGCGCCACTCCAACATCCGCAGCTGCGGATTCGGCACGCACTCAGTGCGGTGGCTGTCGGCTCCATGCGCCCATTCGACGTAGGGGAACTCGTCGAGGTGACCGTTCGTGCAGGCGATCAGATACCGGGCTGCCACCGCGGTGCGGTCGCGTCCGGCGCCGTCCTTGAATCGCCCTCTGCACTTCCGATGCACGAAGCGTGCGAGGTCGGGCCGGTGCTTGCGGGTGTTCTCGAAGTCGAACACTCCCGTTGAAACGGGTGCGAGCAGATCGCATCCGGTGCAGCGCAGCCATTGTGGGAATACTCGAGTCGGGATGCCGATGGGCGCAGTCTCTCCGCCGCCGAAGACCTCGGGCATCCAGGGTGGCTGTCGCAGTTCGCCAACTTTCTCGAGCCCGGGCTGAGAACGCACGGCCTGAAGAAGGCGGGGTACAAGTACGAGCGCCGGGTCTCCTCCCATGCGCGCGTACGCCTTATCCCAAGCGTCGATCCCCTGGGGCATCACCGCGATATGCGGTAGATCCACGGTGGCGCCGATACCCGAGGTGTAGAGCATTGCGCTCGGCCGGATGGAGCCGACTCTTGCGCGATTCTTGGTCTTCAGATCGGTGTTGACAAACGGATCGGCAACCTCGCCGGGCAGCCCGGGCACCACGGCGGAAGCGATAGCCTCGGATGTCTCCGACGCGCCGTTCTCGAGATCGGTCATTTGTCGTCCTTCCTCGGCGTGAACGTCCACTTCGGGGTCGCGGTCGATGCGGGCTCCGTCAGCTTGCCCGGGAACGGCGAGACGAGCAGGTCGATTTCTGGCTGCACCTCGCGCATCGAGTTCGCGACCTGGAAGAGTCGGTCGCCCTCTTCGCCGATCGTGTCCTCGGGGCTGACCAGCAGCGGCACGATGTGCTGCTTGGGCAACGACTTGCGCGCATACGTCAGCCCACCGCCGTGCAGGTCGGACCGCTCGGTCCATTCGTCGAGCCGGAAGACGAGCTTGCTCTTCGTCAGCGCGGCCGCGGCGTCATCGCTCGCCTGTGCGACGCGGTCTACGAGCCTGTCGACGAGCGCGTCGACGGTCGCACGTCGGTGCGTGATGCGCCCGGCACCGGCTACTGCATCCGGCGAGAGTGAGACGTCCGTCCCGGCACCCACGTCGATCACTCGCGCTGCCGAGACGATGAGTCCGGTGAGTCCGCGTTCGAGGGATGCCTCGGAGAACGGCGTCACCGACAGTGCCTCGACGTTCGCGTAGAACGTGTCGTGATAGTGCTCGAACTGCTCGTAGTGCGCCATATCGCGCGGGCGCGACCGGTTGGCGAGGGTCACCACTAGCCCCGGCTTGCGAGAGTCGCGACCGACTCGGGAGGAGGCCTGGATATACTCGGCCGTGTTCTTCGGTTGGCCGACGATGAGCATGAGTCCGAGACGCGGCACGTCGACACCGACTTGCAGCATCGAGGTCGCGAGCACGACGTCGAATGGCGGCTCACGATCGAGCAGCTTCTCGCCGGCGTTGAGCTTCCTCGCGATCACAGCACGACCCGTGGTGGAGTCGAGCTCGGCGTCGAACGGCGATGCGAGGTGTGTGAGCGTCTTGCTGATCTCCGACGACGAGATGCGCGAGGTCAGCTCGCCGATGCGCAAGGGGGTGCGTCGCCGCGGGTAGCCACTCGACTTGTCCGGGTTGCTGACGCGAGTCGTGACGTCGTCCTCGAGATAGCGCCGCATGCCGGCGAGCTCGCGGGTGGCCGAGAAGTAGTCGACCACGGTGAGGTACGGCTCGGCGGCATCCCCGTGAGTGTCGAAGAGCCGCTGCCCAGCGAGCAGCAGGATTTCGCTGAGACGGATCTCCGCGAGCGTGAGCCGGGCGCCGTGCAGACAGACACCCAGGTACTTGCGCCCGGGCTCCTCATCGAGCGGGACTTCTTTCGAGAAAAAGGTGTCGCTGACGCTTAGCACCTGAGGCGGGAAGACCTCGACATCGCGCGCGTAGAGCCGTTGCACCTGCTCGGCCGCCTTGCGCACGGTCGCCGTGGACGCGATCACGAGTGGCTTGACCGTCTTCGCTGCATCCCCTTCGCCGAGTTCCCAGCTCGACAGAACATCGACGGCGCCTTCGAAGAGCCCGACGGCGGTCCCGAGGGCGCCGGTGATGAGGTGCAGCTCGTCCTGGATGATGAGGTCCGGCGGTCGGAGTCGACCGGTCGGCTGCACCTGCGTCGGCGGGTATGTTCGGCCGTTCGCCTTGCTCGCGTTGTGGTGCTCGGCCCCGCAAACACTCGCATCAGTATCGGCATGCTTGTACCCGTGGCGCGGGCACTTCTTCGCCACGTAGCCGAAGAGGCTCGCCGCCTCGCCTTCGCGCGCGAGCCGGGCGAATTTGTCGACCGTCGCGAGGAGGAAGGTCGGCGGATGCCGGTAGATCTCATCGTCGACCGTGAGCACCGGGAGGCCCTCGACAGCCGTGCCACCTGCACTGAACGGGCATCCATTGCGCTGATCGCCGCAGTAGACCCGGATGCGCTTCGCGACGTCATCCGCCTCGACGTTCGCCTTCGGATTGATCGGCGTTCCGCACCACGGGCAGTGACTGAACTGCAGCACAGTGAGGCCGAAAGCGGCGCCCTCGCTGTCGCGCACGCTCTTCACCTGGTCGGCTGCTTCGGCGTAGCGCTTCGGGCTCACACTCGATCCGACCCAGAGTCCGATGCGGAACGGCACGTCGCCCCAGACGGCCGGGTCTTCGCGGCGCACTACCTCGGCGGCGCACATCAGCGTGGTCGCTCGCAGGAACTGCTGCGAGGTGAGTAGTCGCAGCGTATACCGCATTAGCACGGCGACGCCATCGCCCCCGTCGAGTAGGCCGTCGGGTGTCGCCACGTTTCCCTGGAGGCGTCGGATGCCGAAGGTGAACGCCGCGAGACCGAGGTACGCCTCGGTCTTGCCACCACCGGTCGGGAAGAACAACAGCTCGGCCCGAGGGAAGTCGGACGAGCGGCGCTTGTGCGTCGGATCGACCACTGCCGGCAGTTGCATCAGGATGAAGGCTAGCTGGAACGCGCGCCAGGATGCCGCTTTGTCGCCGTAGCCCTCGACCTTGGCCGTCGCCGCCGCGATCGTGACGGAAGCATCGGCGATGCGCACGGCCGCGATCTGAGATCGGATGCGCTGGTCGCGCATCGTGCGATTCATGAACCAGAACGCCCGCTGCGCATGCTGGTCGGTCGTGAGCAGTTCGAGGCCGGTGCGGAGCCGGTTGAGTGCAGCTTCACCGTCGGCGATGCCGATGGAGCCTTCCTTGCGAAGCCACTCGGGGAGCTGCTCATTCGCAGCGGCCTGCTTCTTCAGCCAATCGTCGTACGCGTCGATGAGGGGTTGGAGTCCGGTGCGCAACTTGTCGGCGCCTGATTCCATGAGCACGCGCATGCTCAGCACCGCGCCGGGCACTTCGGGCGCCTGGGTCTGGGGCACTTCTGCGGTTGGCACCCAGGTGGTGCGGACTGCCGTCGCGCGGCGGAGATCTTGAGGGGAGACGTCCCAGGTGGCGGACGCGGTGCGACCGACGGCGAATTCCAGACGGTCGCGGTACAGCAGGTCGAGGCGACGAACCTCCTCATCACGAGAGGCGCGATCGTCGACGAGCGCATCGCGAGTCGGGAGGAAAACGGCGGATGCTGCGTCGGGAGCGGTCACCTTGAGCTCGGCTTGGAACAGCCAGAGTTTCGGCGGCAGTTCGCCCCCGGTCTGCTTGGAGTTGAGCAGGGCCGCCTCCACGACGCGACGACCTTCGTGATCGAACACCTCGACTGAGAGGTCCACGTCGTCGGCGAACGCCCGCCGCGCGGATGCGCCGCTCTCGATCGTGGAGATGTCTATATCGACGATCTCTTCGAAAGGGGTGCGATCGTAGTAGGTCTGGGTCCGGCCCTTCTCGTCGACCTCGCGGTGCGACTCGTACTTGCCCCAGCGGGCGATGAAGCGCAGCGTAGTCGTCTCGGCGCTGACCTGGAAGCGGATGCCCATCGACGACGGAGCGATGATCTTGGACTCGGGTCCACGATCTTCATCGGAGTCGGTGGGAGACGCCTCGCCGATCGTCTCCTCCTCATCGGCTGGTACGCCCTGGACATCGTGCGCCGCCGACAGATCGGCGACCGCAAGCGTTTCGTCATTGCGGACATCATCGAGCGTCGCTGACGACGGTGTAGACGATGTGGTTGCAGCGCCACCGCCCTCAAGCAGCGAGATCGGTGCCAATGCTCCCGCCAGGTAGCGACCGCGTGGCGTGCCGACGATCGTCTCCTTCGGGCCGTCCCACGGCCCGACGAGGTCGCGCTCGAGCAGGTCGAGCAACTCGTCGCGAACGTGCGCCGACGTCGTGCTTGCTTCATCGCTCACTAGAACATCGCTCCCTCGGGCTTCGCGGATTCCGCCAACGACTTGCCCTGTTTCGTCTTCTTCGAGCCCAGCCCGGCCGCGGCCTCGGCAGCCGCGCGCCGATGGTTCTCCTCAAGCAATCGGTCGAGGATTTCGACGCGTGCCGCCGGGCTCACCGTCCACCGCTCCATCTGACGGTACGTGTGGAAGCCGTGATCGAGGGGGATATCCGTCCAGCCGTACGCTTCCATGACAGCCTTGTCGATCTGCATATGAATGGAGCGCATGAGGTCGATATCGGCGTCGCCTTGTACATCGGGGGCGTGCACGAGGTTGTAAAGACTCGTGACGCCGAGGGAGCGTCGGCGCATAATCGCGCGACGCTCTTGATCCAACCTCTCGCCGATGTCACGAAGGCGGGCGTTGGTGGCCGGGAGGGGGAAGGTCCGGAAGCTACGCGCGATCGAATAGCGCAACCCACGCCCGAACGTGGTCGCATACTTGATAGCCCAGAGCTGGTGGATCGAGGATGCAAGGATCGCGAGATCCGCGTTGTCCTCCGTGGCGACCACAGGGGCCGTCTGGTCGATGACCTGCTTCGTGGAGATTCGCTGGAACGCCATCGCGTTCGATGTGAGGGTAATCGCCAATACGCTGTCGAGGTCACGAACCGCTCGTTGCATTCCAGACGCGCGCTCAGCGTACTGCCACCACCTTTCGGCTCGTGCCTTCCGGATCACAAAATTGCCGGTTTTGTCTCGTCGCTGTCGCTCGGGCTTAACCGTGGCCTTGATGTGCTCGTACGGGAGTACGTAGTTGGCCGCTCGATCCTCATCCCAATCGAAGAAGTTGATGACCCACCGCCCCGCTGCGCATTCAGGGTCGGAGTTCAGGTCATCGCCGATCAGGTAGGGCAGGATGACCTCGCGATTGCGCTCGTCCGCCGAGATCATGCGGGAGGCTTCGGACTCACGGAGAACAAAGCCCTTTCCGAGAATGTAGGGCCCGATGAAGGACAAGCCCAGGTTTGCATTGAGCTCCGACGGGTCGACAGAATGCTGGCTCTGATCTTCGAGCAGCGTCGATATCCCATCGACAGTAGAGTCATCAAGTACCGGTCGGAGCATGGTGGTCGCGGAGGTAAGCCACACCGCCGCGAACTCAAGGCTGGCTCCGTGCGCGGGCCATCGACGGCTTCGGATCGCGCGGTAAATTCGACGACGATCAGGGACGATCGCATCGAGGCCAACGCCCCGAGTGTCGCCCTGTGCGATTGTATTTGTCGCCAGGAGTCCGATCGTGCTCAGTGCGGACTCTCGCGAGACGGATACAGCGCGCAGGAAGAAATACGCACAAAGGTCAGCGTTTCCACGATTTCCGGCCGCTACGACATTCACGTAGAAGTCGCGTGCGTTTACGCCCTGAGCACCGGTGATTCGACCGCCGCCGCGGAAGGGGGGATTACCGATAATCGCGTCGAAGCCGCCGTGGTCGTGGATGACGTCGGGAGCTTCAAGGATCCAATGCAGCGGCGCCCAGCGCGGTTCGCCAGTATCAACCGTCGGGATGAGACCGGCCGCGATGATTGTTTCGAGGCGCCGCCGGTCGGGAGCGCTGCCGTCGTCTGGATGGGCATCGCGGAGGGCATCAGCAAGTTCGTCGTATTTGGCCTCAAGTTTCGCTCCGGGTTTGCCTCCTTCGAGTAGCCCAGCCGCGATGATCCCGTCCGCTACGTCGCGCAGCTTTGCTGTGATGCGCTTCGACTCCTTGAGTAGTGCCCGCTTGGCACGAGACGAACGCATTCGATCTGCGTCATCGACTTGACCCGACGAGAGCTCACGGCGCAGCCGTGCCGACTGCTCCAGTTCGGCTTCGATGTCGAAGTGCATCAACTTCTGCGGCTTGAGTTTGCTCTTCGCCGGATCGATGTGTTGATACCGCAGCTGATCTTCGGTCGTCACTCCGAGCAGCGAGTTCCCGTGGAACACACGGTCATCGACGAACGAGAACGGCTTCCCCGGGTCCATCGAGATGAGCCAGAGCGAGAGCTTGCACATTTCGACGGCCATGCCGTTGATATCGGCGCCGTAGAGGCAGCGGGCGACGACCTCGCGGATCGCCCAGCGTTCGAGTTCGGGCTCGTTCGCGACATCCAGACCTTCGAGTGCGCGCGCCTCGACGAGCCGGGCCGCAAGGTACCGTGCCGCAGCAACGAGGAACGCGCCCGAGCCCACGGCGATGTCGGCAACCTTGAGATCGAGGATCTCGGTCGACGATTTCAGCTTCCACTGGGTTTCGTCTTCGGTGTCGAGCGGACCAGGGGAGTACACGAGCGGCTGGAGCGCGTGCAGCACGACCTCTTCTGCAAGCGATCGTGGGGTGTAGTGCGTGCCCGTGTTCGCGCGCTGCGGTGATTCCGTCATCACAATTCCGCCGGCTGGGACGACGTAGGGGAAGTCGCGCAGGTCGGTGCGGATGAGGCCGGCGAACGGCAACAGCTGCTCTGCGGTCTCGTCATCACCGAGCAGCGTGTGGCGGAGCTTCGTCCGGGCGTCGGCCTCCTTCTCGGCATCCGCTGACGCATACGCCTTCACGATCTGATTCGCAGTTTTCGTCTCCGCGTGCTGTTGCGTCTTCTTCAGATGCTCGATGAGGCGCTTCGCGAAATCGGCTGGTGTGGTGGCTGCAGCCGCGACCGCCTTGAGCTCGGAGAGGGGGATTTCGGGCTCAAAGCCTGCCTTCCTGCCTTCGAGGCCGATGACCAGTTCGGGCGCATATTCGGCAGAGTAGCCGAGCAGCCCCTCGTACACATACCCGATTTGCTCGACGTCGAGCTCGCGGAAAGAAAGGTGGCGCGCGTCGCCGGCAACGATCGCGATCTGCACCGCGGTCAACACCTCAAGCATGGCCCGATCGGAGACGCGCACGAGCAGGTGACCTTGCCCGTCGGTGGCCTCAAGCCACGGGAACCGGGCCGGTTCGAAGAGCGAGCCGCCGTAGGCCGGCATCCGCATGTCTTCGAATGAAGTCCCGTTGAAGACCGCGCTGCTCGCGGCGAGCAGACGATGCCAGGTCTCCCAGGTGTGATCGAGCGCCTCAGCGGAACTCGCCTGTGCTTCGGTTGCGAGTCTCTCGCGGATATCCGAGATCGCGTATGCAGTTCGGTAGAGCTCGTGCTCGGGTAGAAGACCGCGTTCTTCGGCGAAGAGGAGGAACACCACGCGCATCAGCACGGTGACTGCGCCCTCATAGACGCGCTTGGGGTCATCGGGCAGTGGCGACTCGCCATGCTCGGCGAGAGCACGAAGGTGCACGTCGGAGAAAGACTGCAGCACGAGCTCCACCGCGCGACGCACCTGATCGCCGAGCGCCTCGGTGATCTGCTCGGCGCTGGCGACGCTCTCGGCGAACAAGAGGTCGAGTCGCTTCTCGGGGAGGCCACCCGCGATCGATGTGAAGCTCGCGAGCGCGAAGAACGCATCGCGGCTCGGGCGCTCCTCGCGCCAGAGCTGCGCATCGAAGACACCGCTCGCCGCCGTCACAACTTTCGCCGCCGAGACGAGCGCCCACCAGCGGCCGTCGGTGACGATGCCGACCGTGACGCCCGTTGCGCGGAGAAGGTTCGCCATGCGGTCGATCGCATTCGCCGACCACCCATCGGCGCCGGTCGAACGCAGATTCGCCGTGCGGTCGACGATAGTGACGAGTGCTCGCGGCGCACCATCTGTCTCGAGTATCGCCCAGGGCGCGACCGTGATCGCACTGTTCGGTGAATGAGCTCGGAGAGATGCCGCGGGCGCGAGGTTCAGGGCGTCCTCCCACTGCAGGAGATCGCGCAGAACGACTGCGACCCAGCGGTCGCGCGCCTCGCGGGCGACGTCGGCCGAAGCCGAAGCGGATGCCTTCAGCCAGCGCGTATGCTCCTCGACGAAGGTCGCGTTGACATCGTCGAACGAAGCATCCGGCTTGGGAAGGCCGTGGGGGTAGAACGAGCGAAGCGCTGCCTTTGAGAGGAACGGCCCATCGGTGTCTACGAGCGTCAGCCACTCCCACGTGTCTTCGGTTCGGGTCCTAACGGCCACCAGCGGCCTCCAACTTCTGTACGCCATCGGGAGCCAGAGCGAACACGAGCGCGGCCACGAACGTGTGGGCGGTCACGTTGCGATAACGACGCTCAACGGACTCACGCTCCGCTCGTTGCTCGTCGTCAAGGGTTGCGAGACGTCTGCGTACGCGTTCGAGATCCTTCTCCCGCTGCGCCTTCTCCTCGTCGAACTGGAACAGCATCTGTTCGCCAGCCAAACGAGCCTCTTCGGCAGAGGCGAGGGTACCGGTGAGGGTGCCCCGAAAGCGGTCGAAGATCGCGTCGATCGCGGCGAGGTCCGCGACGCGACGAGTCTCGAGATCGTCGGCGACTTCGCGCTTGCGGCGTTGGGCGCGTTTCTCGATCGCGTCCTTGACACGAGCTGCGAGGCCCTCGGGGTGGCCGGCGTCCGTGTTCCAGCGCTCGGTTACGCGCTGCAATGCCGACTGGTCGGGCGCCGAAAGGCGAGAACCGTCGAGCGCCGAGGCGAGCAGGTTTTCTGCTTTATCGATACCCAACTCCTGCTTGCGAGAGATCCGTGTTCCTGCCAAGAAGACCTCTTCGTGCAAGCGGACTCCGCTCTCACCGACGAGAACAAGACGGGCGACGCCGGCGGCGAACGACTGGTCGAGTCCATCGACGATGACCGCGCTGACGCCGCGTACCTGGTCGGTTCGCGTCCAGACTTGGCCGCGAAGCTCCCGTGCCGCGCGCTGAATTAGCGGATGGCCGAGATGAGCGAACACCGTGTCGGTGCCGATACGCGCACGCTGTTCCTCGAAGGTCAGCGGCCGGTAGGCACCGCGGTTCAGACGCGTGTCGAGCCCGTCGAGGGCCGGAACCCACGACTTCGAGAGTCCGCGGGGCACCTCGTAGAGCACGCCGTCCCCCCGAGGATCGTCGACCTCGCGCAACGACGGCTGACCCGAGACCCGTAGACCCTCCTCCATCACGCGGAGCAAGTTCTGTTCGTGCAGGTGCATGCGGTCGCGGGAGCTGTGGAGCCGCTCGGCGAGTCGCGTGAGCTCACGGCTCAGCTCATGCTCCTCCTGCAGGACCTTGTTGATGACCTGCTCGCCGGCATCTGTCTTCTGTTTGCGTGCCGGGCCCTCCCCAAATCCGAGCTCGCGCTGCAGGTCGGGGGCGATGATCTCGTTCGCCGATCCGATGTCGCGGCGAACCTGGGAGATCTTCTGCGCCACTCGCAGCAGCAGGTCGACGTCCTTCGCGTACACGCTCTCCCCGCCCGTGGCCTGGGGGTGCCACACCAGCGGCGTCTGTGTCTGTCCGTACCGGTCGATGCGACCGATGCGCTGCTCGAGGCGGTTCGGGTTGAACGGGATGTCGAAGTTCACCAGTCGGTGGCAGTAGTTCTGGAGGTCGATGCCCTCGCCCGCGGCATCCGTCGCGAGCAGAATGCGCACGGGCTCGTCCGATGGTGTTGCGGTGAACCGCGCGCGGATGTCTTCCCGCGTCTCGGCATCGACTGAGCCATCGACGACAGCGAGGCGGTCGCCCCCGTAGCCGTGCGCGGTGAGCACGGCTTTCAGCCACTCAAGGGTGCTTACGTACTCTGTGAAGACGACGATCCGCTGATCTCCCCAGCCGTGGGCAGGTACCTTTACGATGCCTTCGATCAACCGAATGAGCGCCTGGAGTTTTGTGTCTGGTCGGCCCTCGTGCTGTGAGCCCCAGGCGATCAAAGCCTCAAGGTCGGCGACGTCCTCCGCGGTCAGCGCGACCTGCGCGCGCTTCGCGCTGCGGAGTGCTTCGAGCTCTGGCTGTTCTGCGCGTCCCTCCTCCTCGTCGGCAGCTTCCTCGCCGAGCACGTCGTCGTACTCGGGCAGATCGAGGGCGTCGTCGCCTCGTGCTGCGAGGTACGCCGCGGCCGTCGATGCGAACGCCACTGGCGAAGAGAAGAACCGCTTCTTGAGGATGAGCGTCGCGAGATCGGTCGCCCGCTTGCCGCGCTCCTGCTTCACGGCGGCGTTGCGGCGCTTCGTGAACGCGATGAGTCGGTCGTATGCCTCGGCTTCGCCCGCGGTCGGTTCGAACATGAGTGTCTGCACCTTGCGCGGGAGGAAGCCCTTCTTCGGAAGGTCGCGCTTCAGCCGCCGCACGGCCACCTCGCGGAGCGCCTGCTCATCGAGGTCGGCCCCGCGCGCGAACCGCTGCTGGTCGATCATCTCAAGCAGGGCGGTGAAGGACTCGGTGTAGCCGTTGTGCGGTGTTGCACTGAGGAAAAGACGGTGCTCGCAGGCTTCCGCGAGACGGCGCACTGCTACGGTCCGTTGGCTGTCGACGGCGTAGCGGGCCTTCTGGCCGTTGGCACCGCGGCTCGGCGTAGCGGGGGCTACGTGGTGTGCCTCATCGACGACGAGGATGTCGAACGCACGGCGCGTGGCCGTGCCGGCGTCCTTCACGCTCGCGTACACTTCCTCGAGCATGCGTTCGGCGCGAGGCGAGGGGAGCCAGGACATCGAAACGATCACTCGTGGATAGACGCGAAACGGGTTCGCGTGCACGCCGAACGTACGGCGGAACGTCTTCATCGTTTCTGAGTTGACGATTTCAAAACTCAGGCCGAACTTGTCGCGCATCTCCTCCTGCCACTTGAGCTGCAACCCGGCGGGACACACGATGATCACTGATCGTGCTCGATGGCGCAGCAGCAGCTCCTGGATGACGAGGCCGGCCTCGATGGTCTTGCCGAGGCCGACGTCATCGGCTAGGAGCATGTTGGCGCGTGGCGACTCGAGCGCTCGCCGCAAAGGTTCGAGTTGGTAGTCCTCGACCGTCGCGCTGCTGCGGAACGGTGCCTGCAGGGTCTTCGGATCGGCACTCGTCAAGGCGCCCCAGCGAAGCGCGTCGACGTATGCGGCAAACGTGGTCGGGTTGTCGATTTTCATCGGGTCGATGCGTTCGGGGAGGCCCTGCTCGCGAACGACGCTGCGGCCTGGTTCGAGCTCCCAGACGACAGTGAGCTCGCGGCCGTAGTGGTCATCCTCGATTGACTGAAGTGTGACGGCGTTCTGCAGTTCGGCGCGGCCGTCGTCTGCGCTGCTGCGCGGAAGGGATTGCGCAGAGACGTCGGTTACCGACCAGCGGGCGCCTCTCACGTTGACAAGTTGCCCGACTTCGGGCACCTCGATCGGGGCCACGCGCTCCTCCGTATTCGTTACCACGCTTACATCCTCCCAATCACTGCCGACTTGGAGTGTCGGTTTACAGTATTGCCGGCTCGTCGTTTAGGCGGAGTGAGGTTCGCTCATCACGCGAGTGTCCCATGGGTGCTCGCGGAAACCGAGGACCGTGCTCAACACTGCTGCCCCTAGTTGGGGCGGCACCGCATTGCCGATCATCGTCGAGAGCGCTGTACGGGTCGGGCATGCCGAGAAGTCGAAGTAGTCGGGAAACCCTTGGATACGGGCAGCTTCGTGGGCTGTAAGTGCCCGTGCCTGCTCCGGATGCATATAACGCCCCTGGCCGATGCTGCCAAAACCGCTGGTGATGGTCTGCGCGGGCTCGTCCCACCGAAGTTGCCCGTACATGGACTTGTAACTGTGATCACCCTGGTGGCATGTCGGGCGCAGGGCATTCGGCAAGTCGAACACGTCGGGATGCTCGAGAAGCCACTGCATACGGGCTAGGTTCTCAGCCTTCGCCTTGGGCCGTCGGTCGAAGGCGGTGCCGTCGTCGATTTCGCACAGATCGCCGATCGCCCACTCAAGGTTTCGTTCAACGGCAGTCGCGGCCAGTTGTTCAAAAACGTCTGCGGGGTGTACCTCGCCCTCCTGCGTTGCCAGGAGCAGGTGGCGGCGTCGTGTTTGCGCGACCCCGAGACTTGCAACGGAGACGACATCGTCGACGACTCGGTAGTGCAGCTTTTCAAGGTGCTCTCGGGCGCGCACCACCACGCTCTCGCCCTCATGACGATCTCGCAGCACTGCCGGCACATTCTCGATCAGTACTACGCGGGGCCCGAGTACCTCCGCGGCGCGCGCCATCCGAAGGTAAAGCGCGTTCTTTGCGTCGACTCGCCGCGTGTGATTATTGAGGTTGCTGTGCCCCTGGCAAGGGGGGCCGCCAACGAGTACATCGACAGCGCCCGTCGACTCACGTGTGCGCGTCTCTCTGAACGTCAGAGGTTCATTAAGCGTGCCGTCGAAGAAATCCTCTACCGATGCAAGTTCGACCCGTCGGGCGTAAGGGAAGTTCGTGCGATACACGTCGATCGCAGCCTGCTCGAAGTCGACGGCGAGCGCGATGTCTGTTGCGATGCCATGCTGATGAGCGGACTGACTGATACCCAAAGTGATGCCGCCGCAACCGGCGAACAAATCGACCAGAGTGATCGACCGAGAACCGTCTTGGAAACTTGGACGAATAACCTGGCGGAGGGGATGTCCGTCTGGATTTCCCTCTGCGCTCATGCAGCTCACTGTATCTGAGTCCGGATGACAACGGCGTGGCTCGCGGTGCCGCCGAGCCGTCCGACTCATTCTTTATGTACAGCGGCCCGCGGTGTACCGGGACTGCGTCGGCGACCAACGGACGTAACCGGCCGTTGGTCGCCGTGCGAAGCGGTTCGGATGCAAGTTGCCCAAGCATTCGCAAGTCCGCCCATCATCGTCACTCAGCAGGGAAATCGTGTGTGTCAGTTCCGGGCGGAGATCCGTTATGGTCACCTCATGCCCCGGACCCGAATCGAGCAGGACGCTATCCGTGACGACGTCTTCCGCTGGCTTGATGCGCGGCGAAACGCGGGCGCATATGAGTACAGCCGTGAAGTGCTCATCAACTACGTCTTCAACGGCGAGCGGATTCCCCTCCTAGACACTGGTCGCGGCATTCGGAACCCAGCCGACTTCGACTCGACTCTGACGATCATGACAAGTTCTAAGAGGACGGGCTATTCTGACGGGATTGGCCCTGAGGGATTGGTCACTTACTCATACCAGTCGCGTGAGGGCGGCGATAATGTCAAGCTCCGTCGTGCCTTCGAGAACGGTGACCCATTGGTCTGCTTTCTCGGCGTGCGACCTGGATTCTTCGTCGCGTTCTATCCCGTGTACATCGTTCACGACGATCCGGTTCGACGCGTTGTGAGCATTGCGCTGGACGAGTCGCTTCGCTACTTCGATGATCCGCTGAATCTGAAGGAGTACGAGCGGAGGTATGCCGAGCGCCTCGTTAAGACGCGGCTTCATCAGCCGATGTTTCGCGCCCGCGTGCTTCGAGCCTACGAGACGTCTTGCGCGATCTGCAGGCTGAAGCACGCCGAGTTACTCGACGCCGCGCACATCATCGCGGACGCTCAGTTTGGCGGTGCCGCCGAAGTCACAAACGGCCTTGCCCTGTGCAAGATTCATCACGCGTCATATGACCAGAATCTGCTCGGGATCACGCCGGACTACGAGGTACGCATCGACAGGGACCTTCTTGACGAGATCGACGGTCCGATGCTGCGGCACGGCTTGCAGGACATGCATGGGCGTCCGCTGGCCTTGCCGCGTCGTCTCGCTGACTACCCATCCAAGGAAAGGTTGGCTGAGAAGTTCACTTCGTTTGCGGCTTGACCGACGGCGTACGTCCGCGAGAGCGTCTGCACCGCCCAATACAGGCACTCGATCAATAGGCGTCGGCGTTGAAAGCAGGGTCTTCAGCTTCACTTCGCCGCACGGGAAACGGACGATACTCGTCGAGTAGATCCTCGTGACTCTGTTGGAGGTCCAACAGCTCTTTATGAAGCGCATTCAGGTTTGAGCTGAGGAGTTTGGTCATAGCGGGCGCCGCCGTAGCATTGGTCCGATCCAGCACGCGCTTTCCCAACATGTACAGATGCTCCTGGCCGTCTGAATGCTGCCGCGGCAGATACACGCTGTGCAGGTACTCGTTGCGCTGCTTGCGCGCGCTCTTGACTCGGCTGATCCAGTTGCGAATCGCATCACGAGGGCCGTCCTCTAGCCGAGCTGCCAGCGAATGGACCACCTCGTCGAGCTGGCCATCTCGGATCTTCTCGACGAAAACACCGACGATGAACGCATCATCGAGATCGGTGAGATCGATAAGCAGTTGCTCAACGCAGGCTGTCACGTTTGACCAGGCAATGATCACTGCTCCGAGCTGGCGGGCGTGATCCGGGTGCGAACTTTGAGGCGGGGTCATTGACAAACGCTACCGAGCATTGGATCGCGCCGGGTTTTGATTTTAGGTCGAGTTGACCGGGAAGCTCGGCAGGCGACACCAAACAAGCTCGCCGAGGAGCGGTCCTAGCGGGCCGACACCACTTGTTCGCCGCGTCATCGCGGCAGAGAGTACAAGGAGGGCTCCGCTGCGCATTCCGCCTTCTGCGATCTGATGTGTACTTACCGACACAGACGTATCCGAAGAGTGCGGGGGACCCACACGTGAGCGAATCGACGAGCGTCCAACCTGGTCGATCATGTTATGGGCAGGGTGCGATTGCTGAAGCTACATCTCCGATCGGCGCTGGGTGCGGTAGTAGGCCGCATCCGCGACGCATAGGCCCCACCATCCCCTCCAGAGCCCGATATCGACTCCCTGCAAGGAGGCAATATCGCTAAGACTGGAGCCGCCGACCAGCAGATCACCGGCGGACACTTCGATTGACACGTTTCCTGCGCCGCCTTCGACGGTGTAGGTATATCCGCTTTGGATGTCAGCGAGAACTTGGCTGAAGGGCTCGGTGAACGTGATGAGTCCTCGTGCTGAAGTCGTGTAGCCGCCGATCACGCGCTCTCCTTCGAAGTCGAAGACAGTTCGAACTTGGCGGTTCAGACCGCTCGGGAGCTGGGATGTCGCGTCTAAGCGAATCTCAGCATCTGCCA
The DNA here is from genome assembly GCA_003524435.1 of Microbacterium sp. Taxonomy (GTDB): domain Bacteria; phylum Actinomycetota; class Actinomycetes; order Actinomycetales; family Microbacteriaceae; genus Microbacterium. The sequence goes on along the minus strand of DQHP01000012.1, from coordinate 6,550 downwards.
CGTCTTGGTCTGGCCACTCGGGATGAAGTCTTTCATAGCCGGCCACGGGCAGGGTCGCGAGTGGAAATCGGTAGTGTTGCCCTGCCTGCCCGCCCTCTCCAAAGCAGGGGTCGCATTCGACGAAGAAGCGAAAAGCATCCATCAAGGTATCTAAGACCCGTCGGCCAGCGATGTGGCTGTCGTAGGCGTTCGCGCCACCAATCGCAGTTCCCGAGAATACCGATGCCGGCACTTCGTTGCGTCCTTTCCACGCAGGCCAGATTATGTAGTCGTCATCTGCCGAAGGCCCGACCGCGCGCGTTATCGTAGGGTCGACCACAACAATGCCGTGGACCGCATTATTGCGAGGAGCAGTCAGCCCCCGTACTGTGTGGCCGAGCGGATTTGAATTTCGAGCAGCGACGTATGCCTTCGCATCTGAACCCGCGAAGATCTCCTTATCAAGAGTTCTTACGGCGACAAGCGCATCGTCCAGGGCGTTCAAGAGTGATTCCATACCGCCAAGAGCGGGTGTTCCGCCCCGGGGAAGGTGCCCCGGGACGCGTGTGCGCTCTTCATGAAAGCGACGTATCGCCTCAGAAAGCCCCAGAATCTTTTGCTTAGCTTTTCGCTCACGGTCAGGGGCTACCGGCACGGTACAGGCGGAGTCGTGTTGAAAAGTCATGGCCACATCATGGCAGCCGACCCTCGACCTGGTCTGTCTTTTTCTTAGCCGGTGCCGTGTCGCTGGCGCCGCGGCAGCGACACGGCACCCGCGGATCCTCCGAAATCTTCGATGTTCGACTCAGAAACGAATCGGCTGTAGCGGCGATATTGCAAGATTCTCCGTCCACTTCGATCCTGGCTCTCTAGCCTGGTGCGCTGACTCGCAGTGACTCCTCGCTCTCGCGGATCCGCTCGGTGGCCAACTCAAGGCTCGTAGCGGCCGTCAGCTTTGTCCAGCATCCTCCTTCCGTCCCCGTGCTGCGAGGGCCGCCGTCCGCTCAAGAACGTCACCGCTGTGGCCCGGCCACCTTGCAACTCTTGCTTCCACGCCGCCGGCGCCGCCGATGGTGCCACTGCTGCGAACTGCCCGCTCGAGGGCATCCACCAACGATCTCGCTCTGGCGACCGCCGCGAGTGCACCCTGGAACGCCCGCACCACCCAGCCGTTGCTCTCCATAAAATCGCGTGGGTGCGAACCCGGTGCCAGCGCCTCGTCGATCAGGGCTCCAACGTGCAGAGCTCGTGTCCGTCGTCGCATTCCGCTCAGGGAGCTACCGGCACTCCATGCCGGGGTGGCCGAGGGACGGATCGCAGGCAAGGTCATCCTCATCCCCGGACATGGCCGGACACGGTGTAAGCGTCGAGTTGATCGGCTCTGATGCGCACGCTGGACGGGCGACCGAGCTGACCATTCTTTGCATAAGCGGAATGGCCATCATGCCACCAGAACGCGACGCGGGGTATACCACCCACGAATCACAACAACATCGGAAGTGCCGTCCCTGATGTAGACCCGGCCGACTCACAACGGACTGCTGCCGGTTACTCTGCAAGTGCCTTTTTCGAGCGCAAAGCGTCAGCCGAGAGCCAAATCTCCGTCGCGGTCATTGCAAGCTCAGCCGCTCGGACGTCGATGCGTTCCTCATCCCACGAATCACTGTCGGCGATGGAAAAGTTGACCACCAGCGTGTTCTGTTTTGCGAACTCGGCTTGCTTCGTGCTCCAGGGGCCGTTTGACAGGTGACCGTTGAAAGATCCGGTCACCAATGTCAAATTTCCAAGGCGATTCACGGCGCGATTGCGTTCCTCGCTGGCGTTCAGCCAGGTCGGGTCATTCTCGTCTCTCCTCACGTTGCGACCGGTCTCGCCGATCGGCCAGTTCGATTCCCAGGACTGCGGCATCACGTGCTCGATCTGGAGATTGGAGTAGTCGATATTGGCAGACGGCTGGTGCGGATCATTCGTGCGTAGATGTGTGTCCACTGCCGACAGTAATAGCGCAATACGGGGCTGGCCGATGGAGCCGTAGAAGCGGTTATTTCGGAAGCCGTCTGCCAGTTCACGGTCGGTCGGCCATGAGAGCGCGCCTCGCTGGAGGGAATCGATGATCGCGTTCGCAACGTCTACATCAGTTTCGAATGCTCGTTGAGCATCATTGAGCACACGCGTTAGGTGCGATCCGTATCCGCGAGTCTGTAGTCCGAGAAATGCTCGCCGGAGGGCCCAGGATTCGATGGCTCGCACCGCACGCACGTGATCGGAAGGGACGAGCACATTCGTAGGCAGAGTTCGGAGCCAGGCAAGTAGCGGGACAGCGGTTGCGATGTCGAGGGTCCGGATCCGATCGTATGCCGTCCTGAGTTCGTTTTGCGCCACGGGAATGTGACCGTAGACGGCTTCGTACGCGACAGAGAATGCAGCGAGTCTCTTGAGGACATTTTCAGTGCTAGGGCCGTCGTTGAGGTATGCGCGCGCTTCTGAGTAGAGATGGCTCACGCTCGCCTCCTTTCCCGTTTCGGCTGTGAGCCATACAGAAAGCAGCACATCTCGGCGACCGCGTTGTGCGTGGCCTCTACCGACTTCCTCTTTCCACCAGGAGTCATCGAAATGCGCCCAGTACTTGTCATACAGCATCTCGACATCGGCGTCTGCGAGTTCACCGCGGAGAAACAGGAGATTCTTCACAAGGTCGATCGCGGACAGCGGAGTCTGTCGGCCGTTCAATACTTCGAAGATGACTTGTGCGTCGTCGTTGTCTTCCAGGTCGATGACAACCAACTTGAACAGCGTGGATAGGGCATCAGCCAGCGCATTCATGCGAGTGGGCTCAACGACATTGTTCTCAGTGACGTAATCCCTAGCCTTGTCCGCGAAGTATGCGCGCGCCTGAAGGTAAAGATGATCCTCAGTCTTCGGTGGCGGAGCATCATCGATCGCTGTAGGCCATACCAAGCGGTCATTGCGGCGCGGCCAGAGCTTGAACTTCTCTTCCTGGCTCGCGACAAGGTAGTCCTTGTTGAACAGCATCTCGCGAAGCTGATGCCGTTTCAATGACTCCTCAGCGGTGAGGACATCAAGGACTCCACGGACAAGAAGCTGCGTGGTCGTGAGGCGTTGCTGCCCGTCGATGACCGATCTGAGCGTGATCCCTCCCGTCGGCGAGAGGACCGAGGCCACGACGATTGCGCCGAGGAAATGTGGCGACACAGCCGCTTCCTTGGCAAGCAGTGCGGAACCAGTTGCACCGCTGGTGCGTACATCGAGCAGGCGATCCGCGGTCGCGGAAAGGTCCTCAAAAAGTAGCTCCCACTGACCCTCGCGAGTCCACTCATAGTCGCGCTGGAATGTGGGAATGAGGTAGCGACGATCAGGCAGCAGGATCTGGCTCAGCGGGTACGTATTTGCTTGCACCTTCTGACGATATCGACAGATTGCGTCCGTCCAGCGATCCGTACAATTCCCGCTTCGCCAATCTGAGGAAAAATGATCACATACACGGTCCCGACGCCAAGTCGAAGGGCACAGGAGACGTTCAAGTTATCGCGCTAGCGAATTACCCGGTCTAGACGGTTGAGAACGTACAGATCATGTATGAGCGGGACGGCCGCACGTTCAATGGTGCAGCCGGCCATTCGCCACCCAGGGACTATTTGATCGAAGGGGGTCGGAGGCGAACTCCCCCATCAGCCTGCTCGAAGTGCTCTTCGTCGCGGAGCGAGAGATCTCTTCGCAGAGTCGCTTCTGGCATCATCGCCACTGAGAGGTCTCGGAGGCCTCGTGAACCGATCTGCTCGACTAGTTCCGCAATGGTCCAGATCCGCGCAGGGTCGCCAGCCGCTACGCGCGCGGCCGCTTGCACCCAGGTGAGCTGCTCCTCCCTCTGTCCGTCAAACCCAACGAACTCGGGCGGAACTCGGTAGCCGATAGTTCGGCCCTGCCCCTCGTAGACGGCTTCGAGGGGTGGTTGGGCGTCTTCTTGAAGCACGCCCTCCTCGACCAGACCCAGTGCAATGCGCTGAGCCGGCAATGCGAATCGCCGCAAAGAGCGATCCTCAGCAAAACCCGCGAACGCATAGATGTCTGCCCGCGAGATAAACCCACCGGCCCTGGCCGCGAGCGATATGACGTCGGCTTGAACGCTGCTCCCAGCTTCACGGAGCTCGGCGAGGAGACGTCGAAATGCCACATGGGTCCACCCTGTCTCCGCGCCAGGGGCGACGGCCGACTTGCGGGTGCTGGCTTCGACCAGCGAGTCTGATACGGCGTCGTCAACTGGCCGGAGTTTCGACATCAGGCGGTAAAAGTCGCTCTGCTGGAGCAACACGACGCGCGAACTTGTTCGAGCGAGCGCCTCCACGACGAGTTCGGGGCGGACCCCTAGGGTGCGCTTCTTGGGCCGAGCGAGGGTGATGCGCCAGTCTTCTTTCGCGTCGTTGGTAACGAGCACGAAAGATCCGCCTGCGTTAAGAGTCGAGATGTGACGCAGGATCTGCTCCCAGACCAGAAAATCGCCGGTTCCACGTTCCGGGATCTGATCTTGCTTCTCCTCGCCGTCCTTGTAGCCCGGCGGAATTTTCAGCTGGAATCGGCGCAGTCCCTCCTCGATGAGGGTGGCTTCCTCATCGCCGAACGGGTCCCCAATTCTTCCGTCGAGAATGGTCTCGAGACGATTGAGGACTGGGTCGAGGCTCGTGTCCGTCAGTAGTTGGTCAACGTTGAGGGGCGTTCCACGTGCTTTGTTGATCGCATTCGATAGGTCACCTAGCTGGTGCTCAACGGTGTCGCGCATCGCTTGAATGTCGTCGGGGCGCTCGCGGTCTGGTCTGAGTGAATTGACAATGGCGAGTAGTTCATTGCGCACTCCATCGAATGGCTGTCCAGGAGCAGGCAACTCCGCGAGGACACTGTGCCGGTTGCGCCAGAATTCGCGCATCACCTGGTGCGGTACCCACACGCGGTCGTGAATCGCCTCGATGACGTCGAGTGCGAGGAGCCGTGCGGGCTCCTCGAAGCTGTAGATATCCAGCAAGACGTTGGTGTCGAGGACGACGGGACACGACGCGAGCAGGTCGAGCACCTCCGCTTCTGTTGGATCGCGGTATCCATCAAAGTTCTCGAAGATGCTCACAAATCACCAATCATCAGTCCCGAGCGCGTCGACTTGCCGCGACCGCACTCTGGTAGGTGCGATCGATATATTCGTCCGCAGCGATCCGCGCAGATGGCGGTCATTCTATTCCGCTTGGGGGTTCAAGCGCGAACCACAGTGTGATGGTCACAGAATTGCTTGGCCCGAGTTTTGGGTTTGACTCGCGGGGACGCTGTTTCGGGGTCGAGAAGACGGGCCCGAATGTCAAGGAGGTCGCTTTGCCTGCACGACCGAGATTGTCGCGCCGTACAAGCGCGTCGCGCACGAGGGCACTGATGGCGCTTGACGCAGCCTCACCTCAAGCAGTAAACGCAGGCACAGCCTCAATCAGCATCCGGGTGTACACCTCCTGCGGATCCGTGAGGATCTGTGCGGCATCATCGCACTCGACGAGCTTGCCGTTTTTGAGCACCGCCACTCGGTCGGCGGTTTCGGCGACAACCCCGAGGTAGTGCGTGATGAAGAGGTAGCTCAGCTCGCGCTCGCGCTGCAGCTCGTCGAGCAACCGCAAGATCTGCACCTGCACCGAGACGTCAAGCGCCGAAACGGCCTCGTCGAGCACGATGAACTCAGGGTTGAGGGCGAGCGCGCGAGCGATCGCCACGCGCTGGCGCTGCCCGCTCGAAAGCTCGTCGGGGTAGCGCTCTAGCACCCCTTCGGGAAGCGCAACCTGCTCAGACAGCTCGACAGCCCGCTTCGATCGTGAGGCCCGATCTCCCTCGCTGAACGACAGCAGCGGCTCGGTGATGAGCTGCTGCTGTCGTCATACGCGGGTCAGTGAGTCAAACGGGCTCTGATAGACCATCTGGAACCGCCGTCGAAGTTGCCGCATCTTCTCGCCTTGGCGTGCGTGATGACCTGACCCTCGAACGAAATCTCACCCGACGTCGGCTCATCCAGCCGCGAGACCAGCGTGGCCACCGTGCTCTTGCCCGGCCCCGACTCGCCCACCACCGCGGGCGTCTCACCGCGCCGTATGTCGAGCGACACAGCATCCACCGCGGTCAGCGCGCGGCGCCTGAGAACTGATGCGGATACTGCTTCGCCTGCTCAGCCGGATATGTCAGCCCCGAGATCTCGACTGGGTGTTCGACGGCAAGCGGCCGAGTTTGGTGCGCTGGCCTGACTCAGGA
>DQHP01000012.1:0-262 GCA_003524435.1 Microbacterium sp. | reverse complement strand
CCGCAAGCCCCGCCTGCCGCTCAAGATCTTCCGCCGTATACCGAGGCCACCCCTGCAGCTCCCGCGTCCACTCAACCGGCACCGCCGCCCCGCCCCACACTGCCCCGGCCAAAGCCCCCGCAATCGCCGCAACAGTATCCGTATCGCCACCGCCGCGAATCGCGCGCTCGACAGCATCCGTCAGCGAGACCGCTCCGTCGACCGCCGCAAGCGCACCCTGGAACGCGCGCACCACCCAACCGTTACTCTCCATGAAGTCACG
>DQHP01000107.1 GCA_003524435.1 Microbacterium sp. | reverse complement strand
TGCAATCGCCGCTTGAATTCGCCACTTCATAACCAGCACAACCCATCTTGGCTGAGCCGTGCGAATGGCGCGCGTCAGCGCTTGCCAGCGATCTGACGACCCACGAGGTCGCGCATGATTTCGTTGGTGCCGCCGTAGATGCGGTGCACGCGAGCATCAGTGAACGCGCGAGCGATCGGATACTCCATGATGTATCCGTAGCCGCCGTGCAGCTGGACGCCCATGTCGAGGACTTCCCACTCGCGCTCGGTCGCCCAGAACTTGACCTTTGCAGCATCCTCAGCGGTGAGCTTCTTGTCTTTATACGCGTGCAGCGCGCGGTCGATGTACGCCCACATCACCTCGGTGGTCGTGACCATGTCGGCCAGGCGGAAGCGCGTGTTCTGGAAGTCAGCAATCCGCTCGCCGAAAGCCTCGCGGTCCTTCGTGTATGTAATCGTCCAGTCGGTCGCAGCCTGAGCAGCGGCAGCGGCAGCCACACCGATCGACAACCGCTCAAGCGGCAGGTTCATCATCAGCTGAATGAAGCCCTGGCCTTCTTTGCCACTGATGAGGTTCTCGTCGGGAACGAACACATCGGTGAAGCTGAGTTCGGCGGTGTCCCACCCGTGGAAGCCCATCTTGCGAAGCTTCTTCCCCTGGTCGAAGCCCTCCATGCCCTTTTCGAGGATGAGCAGACTGAATGCGTCGGGCCGTGTGCCCTCGCCCGTCTTCACGAAGGTGACGACGATATCTGCGGTCGTGCCGGAAGAGATGAACGTCTTCGCACCGTTGACGATGTATCCGCCGTCAACCTTTTTCGCGTTGGTCTTGATGCCGCGCAGGTCAGAGCCTGCACCGGGGTCGGTCATGGCCAGCGCGCCAAGCACCTCGCCGGTGGCCATGCGGGGCAGCCACTTCTCTTTCTGTTCCTGCGTGCCCATGTGCACGAGATAGGGCACAGCCAGGTCGTCCTGGATGCCAAAAGCGCCCGCAAGGGATCCCGCACCGGAAGCAATGACCTCTTCCATCACAATGGTGCGGAAGCGGTAGTCCTGGAGCATGCCAGCGCCACCGAACTCTTCGGGGACGGACAGCCCAATCAGGCCTGCTTCACCCGCAGCGAGCATCGTCTCACGATCGATCTCACCGTCAGCATCCCACTTCTCCATGCTCTCGGTGCTCACATGCCGCTTGACGAAGTCTTTGACCAGGTCGCGGAATGCCTCGTGGTCCTCGTCATAGATGTCGCGTTCCATGCCGTCCTCCTGAACGTTCAGTACGTCGTTGTTCTGGTGATCATATGACGCAGCGCGGACGCCGGGACAGCCGGTTGTGAGAATGCATCTCACGATCCATGAGACTGGGTACCCGTTTTGTGGGATGCCACAGAAGAGGCTCAGTGCGAGTAGTCAGGCGCCGCGGGAAGGGCGAAGAACTCTTCCAGCGTGCGGTATCCGCCCTCGTGATACGCCTCAGCGAGAGAGGGCCCGATATAGCGCAGATGCCACGGCTCTGGAACATAACCGGTCGTGCCGATCTCGCCCTCTTCGTAGCGGACGATGAAGCCGTGCTTCCAGGCATGCTCGGCAACCCAGTTACTCTCCGGCGTGCCGCCGAACTCGCCGATCTCACTACAGCCTTGGCCGCAAGAAACGACGTCCATCGAAAGTCCGGTCTGGTGCTCGCTGAAGCCAGGGCGAGCCGAGACCTTGTCGGCGCCAGCCTGACCACGCGAGCTGACGTGCGACGCGTGCACCCGCGTCTGCAGCCAGTAGGAGCGGTAGCCGTTATTCATCCCTAGAACTCCGGCGCCCGCGTCGTGCAACTCTGCCGCCATCGCCTCGAGCGCCGCGGTCGCGTCGGTGCGCACGCTCTTGGATGGAGAAGTCTTCTGCAACGCGGGGACACTGAGCGGACCAGGTTCGTAATCAACCGGATTCATCGGGTCGACCTTGTTCACGACCACCCACGCGCGCGCCGGGTCTGCCAGAGAAATGCACGGAGCATTACCTACGGTGACTGCCTCGCGAAAAGCCGCTCCCCCGCCAAACGCGACGACCACACCTTCGTCGTTCCCCGCAGCGAGGGCATCCGTGACGAGTGGATCCGCACAGGGATCGGCAGCGTCCACACTGGCGAGATCAACTCCTGGCAATGCAGCTGCGACCGCCGGCATGGGCGGACCCACCGGCTCGGCAGCAGCGGGAACATCGGCAAGCGCCCACAACGCACCAACGGCGGTCACTGCGATACCGACAGGTAACGCAATCGTCAACACACGAGAACGACGTGACGCGTGCCGGGGTGGGGTCACTTCGGTCATTAGTACATTGTCCCTTAAGTCTTATCCGAAGATATATCCCCTCTTGTCTTGACATTCATTCGCTAATTTGTTCGAATCAGATTATGCGATGGCAGGGACAATCGATCGACGATGTGGATGCTGCGGCGCTACCCGGATTAGAAAACCGCAGCGGCATCGTGCGATCTGTGACGACCCCTGAGTTTGCGGGCATGACATTTCATGAGGTGCTTGGCCGGACGGCGCTCAACAAGGTTCCGGCAGGGTCACGCATGCCGTTCAGCTGGACGATAAACCCTTACCGTGGGTGCAGCCATGCCTGCACCTATTGCTTTGCGCGTGGCACCCACGAGTACCTCGACCTCGACGGTGGCGGCGACTTCGACTCGCAGATTGTTGTGAAGGTGAATGTCGCCGAGGTGCTGCAGAAAGAGCTGCGTCGCGGCAGTTGGAAGCACGAAAGCGTCGCCCTCGGCACAAACACCGACCCGTATCAGCGCGCCGAAGGACGCTACAAACTCATGCCGGCCATCGTCCGCGCTCTGGCCGAGTCCGCAACGCCCATGTCGATTCTGACGAAGGGCACGCTGATCCGACGCGACATCCCATTACTCACGGATGCTGCCCGGTCGGTCCCGATCGACATTCAGATGTCGATCGCCATGTATGACGATGCCCTCCAACACTCGATCGAACCAGGAACACCGAGCACACAGGCCAGGCTCGACACTGTGCGCGCACTGACCGATGCGGGATTCCGCGTCGGCGTCTTCCTTATGCCGATCCTGCCGCACCTCACTGACTCGATCGACGCGATCGATGAGGCTCTTCGCAGAATCCAGGCGGCTGGCGCCGATCACGTGATTTACGGAGCGCTGCATCTGCGCTCAGGAGTGAAGCCCTGGTTCCTGCAGTGGCTTCAGCGCGAGCATCCAGAATTAGTGTCGTCGTATCGCGCGCTGTATCCAGGAAGCGCGGCGAATGCACCGAAGGACTACCGAAAGTGGTTAGCCCACCGCGTGCGTCCGCTCATCCGTGCATACGGGCTCGAGGCGCGTGGCGACGCAGACGCGCCGATGCGAAGGCTCGACACCGCCCCGAACCGCGCAACGCCTGCGGCGGCCCCTGCGGCACCGATGCTCTTCTGACGCGCACGGGGCTCGCGCGGTATCCGCGTAGGCTCAAGCACTATGGCAATTGGCGCGATGATCCACACTTTCACAGTGCAACTGGCAGATATGGACCGCGGCGTCTACGACGACTTCACACTGCGTGTGGCGCGGCATCCGTCCGAAACTGACGCGTACATGATGACGCGCTTGCTCGCCTACTGCCTCGAATACGAAGAGGGCATCACTTTCAGCGAGGGCATTTCCAAGACCGACGAACCCGCCGTGCTCGTGCGCGACCTCACGGGCAAAGTTACGGCGTGGATCGAAGTGGGCGCCCCCGATGCAGAGCGCATGCACTACGGCAGCAAGCTCGCTGACCGAACCAGGGTCTACACACACCGAGACCCGGCGAAGGTCATCGCCGCATGGACGGGCAAGCGCATCCACAACTCAGATGCCATCGATGTGCGCAGCTTCGACCCGGGATTCATCGATAGCGCCGTCGGACTACTGGAGCGCCGCAACACCATCACTCTGACCGTGACCGAGGGGCAGCTGTACTTCGACCTGAACGGCACGACGCTGAGCTCGACTCTGCACTCGCACCCCGCGGTCTAACGCTGTCCGCTCCGCCGTCTAGTTCCGGGCGCTCCGCCGTCTAGTTCCGGGCGCGCCACCGTCTAGTTCCGGGCGCGCCGCCGCATAACTCCGGAGAATTTTGGCAGATCCCTGTCGTTGCGGCGGGTGTTGCCCGTGAATGGGCAGTTTCTCCGGAGTTGTGCGGGCGCTACGGGCAGTTTCTCCGGAGTTGTGCGGGCGCGGCGTGCGTCGCGGCGGGGTGTTGTGGGGTGCAGAAAGGGGCCGGAATCAGATTCCGGCCCCCGATACTGCAGGTTATTGAGGAACGCGATCAGGCGGTGAGCTCGGCCGCGCTCGGCATCCGCCCTGCGATCTCCTCGATGACGTCGTCGCCCACGCGAGCAGGCTCGAACGGTGCGTCGATCTCAGCGCGTCCGAGCAACTCGGTCATGCGGCGCTGACGCTGACGCGTGATGAGGGTGACGACGCGGCCAACACGGCCGGCACGACCGGTGCGACCCGAGCGGTGCATGTACGTCTTGTACTCATCCGGAGCATCAGCCTGAACAACCAGATCGATGTCATCAACGTGGATGCCGCGGGCTGCAACATCCGTCGCAACGAGCACGTTCACGCGGCCAGAGGTCAAACGCTCCAGGTTGCGCGTGCGCTTAGCCTGGTTGAGGTCTCCGTGCAGCGAAACTGCGGGGATACCAGCATCGTCGAACTGCTCTGCGAGAATCTCGGCGTAAGCGCGCGTACGGGCGAAGACCAGCGTCTTACCTTCACGGTCGACCAGCGAGGTAAGAACCTCAGCCTTGTCACGGTGCTCGATCACGAGCACACGATGCTCGATCGTGCTCGAGTCCTGATCTTCACCGGCTACCTCATAGACAGCAGGGTCAACGAGGAACTCGTCCACCAGCGCCGCAACCTCACGGTCAAGCGTTGCCGAGAACAGCAGCTTCTGGCTGCCTTCAGCGGTGTGACGGAGGATTCGCTGCACCGGCTCGACGAAACCAAGTTCACACATGTGGTCGGCCTCATCGAGTACCGCGATGCGGCAGTCGGAGAGGTCGAGCTTTCGCTGCTTGATGAGGTCCTCGATGCGACCAGGGGTGCCGATCACGATGTCGACGCCCTTCATCAGCGCGCCGACCTGACGGCCCTGCGGGACACCGCCGTAGATCTGCGTCGTGAACAGGCCAACACTGCGGGCGATCGGTTGGATCGTACGGTCGAGCTGCAGAGCGAGCTCGCGGGTCGGCGCAAGGATGATCGCACGCGGCTTACGCCCGTACTCACGACGCTTGCCGGCCTGCGACTTCAGCACGTTTTCGACGAGCGGAGCGCCGAACGCAATGGTTTTGCCTGAGCCGGTGCGGCCGCGGCCGAGCACATCGCGCCCCTCGAGGATCGTCGGAATCGTCGCAGCCTGAATCGGGAACGGTGCCGCTGCGCCCAAGTTGCTCAGCGTCTCGACGATGTTCGACCCGAGACCGAGATCAGCGAACGACGTGCCCTCGACCTCGGGGGCAGCGACGACCTTTGCCGCGAGCTTCTCGTGGACGACGTCCTCGGTGGGCTCGAAAGGCTTCGAAGCGGTCTTGTTCCAGTCGTCGCGACGGGGACGATCGTCACGGCGCGGGCGATCGTCACGGCGGGGACGGTCATCTTCGAAACGGCGGCCCTCGACGCGGGGGCGCGCGTTGTAGCGGGGACGCTCCGGCTCACGGTCGTTGCGCGCGGGGCGCTCATCACGTGCGGGACGGTTGTCCCGAGCTGGACGCTCATCGCGGTTGAAACGGGGACGCTCGGCGCCACGGTCACTGTTGTAACGAGGGCGGTCTCCGCCGCGGTCGTCACGACTCGGACGCTCATCGCGATTAAAACGAGGACGCTCAGCGCCACGATCGCTGTTGTAACGGGGACGCTCGCCACCACGGTCATCACGACTCGGACGCTCGTCACGGTTGAAACGAGGACGCTCGGCGCCGCGGTCGTTGTTGAAACGAGGACGCTCTGCACCACGGTCATCACGACTCGGACGCTCGTCACGGTTGAAACGGGGACGCTCGGCGCCGCGGTCGTTGTTGAAACGAGGACGCTCTGCTCCGCGGTCGCTGTTGTAACGGGGACGCTCGCCGCCACGGTCATCACGAGCCGGACGCTCGTCACGGTCGAACCGCGGACGCTGCGCGCCACGATCGTTGTTGAAACGCGGGCGGTCAGCTCCACGGTCGTTGTTGAACCGGGGACGCTCACCAGCGCCGCCACGGTCATCGCGACGCGGACGGTCATCGTTAAAGCGACGCCCTTCGTTGCGCGGTCCTCCCGAGCGGGGACGCTCGTCGAAACGAGGACGCTCGTCGCGGTGGTGC
>DQHP01000108.1 GCA_003524435.1 Microbacterium sp. | reverse complement strand
TGCTGGAGGCGTCGGATGCGCTGGGCGGCGCGATTCGCCGCGCACAGCTTGATGACGTTGTGGTGGATGCCGGCGCTGAAAGCTATGCGACCCGTGGCGGGCACGTGCGTGAACTGCTTGCCGAACTCGACCTCACCGATCGGATCGTGACGCCGAATCCGAACGGAGCGTGGCTTGTGGGCGCACCAGGTGTGCCTGCGGCGCCGCTGCCCAAGGGCGGCATCCTCGGCATCCCCTCGAACCCGTTTGCCGAAGACGTACGGCGCATCATCGGCTGGCCCGGTGCCTGGCGAGCGTACGTTGATCGTCTGCGTCCGCCGCTGACGATCGGCAAAGAACACAGCCTCGGAAAGCTCGTCGCGAAGCGCATGGGCGACAAAGTGCGTGACCGCCTCGTCGCGCCGGTGACGGCCGGCGTCTACTCCGCCCAGCCAGAGGACGTCGACACGGAGGTCGCAGTCCCCGGACTGAATGCCGCCCTTACCCGTGCTGGATCGCTATCTGGTGCTGTGGCGCAGCTGCTCATTGATCGTGCAGGCCAGGCGAAGAAGGCCCCCGGCTCAGCCGTGGAAGCACTCGCCGGAGGCATGGGCGCGCTGATCGACGCTCTCGAGGCCGACCTTGTGCAGTTGGGCGCAGTCATCCATACAGGTGCCGACGTGCAGAGGCTGGAGCGCACTGAGACCGGCTGGACGGTGTCGTACCCGGTGCTCGGCGAGGAGAGCGAAGAAGCCGAAGAGACCACAGAAGTTCTCAGCGTCGAAGCAGTCATCGTCGCAACTGCAGAGCCTTCTGCGCGTGCTCTACTTGCCGATCACCTCGCCGCTCCCGCAGCTGAGATCGTCGCACCCGAAATCGAAGTCGTGAGCCTGCTGCTGGACGCGCCCGCCCTGGATGCTGCGCCACGCGGCACCGGGGTACTCACCGTGCCTGGTAGCTACACAGCGAAGGCTCTCACCCATGCGACTGCAAAATGGGAGTGGCTGCGTGACGCCGCGGGGCCGCGGCACGTCGTCCGCGTTTCTTTCGGCACCCAGGGAGAGCCTGCCGCCACAGCTCAGCTAGATGACACCGCTGGGGCGCGACTTGCTCTTGCCGAGGCATCCGCAATGCTCGGAGTTTCGCTGCCAGAATCGACACTTCTCGCCGCGCACCGTGCGCGCTTTACCCAGGCGCAGCCCGCATCCCTCATCGGAGCGAATGAAAGTCGTCGCGCAACTCGCGCTGCCGTGCAGAAGCTCACAGGTCTTGCCGTGGTGGGGGCGTGGTTGTCTGGCACAGGGCTTGCGCAGGTCATCCCTGATGCGAAAGACGAAGCCGACCGCCTGCGGCGCGCCCTGCTCTGGGGCTAGAACACTCAGCGTGTCAACCCCCTGACGTTTAGATACCGTTTTTGGCATATGGCGTTACGCTGGAACCCTGGCCGACGGCAACAGATGCCTGCGGCTCGACCGGAACAACGTGAGGAGAACCCATGAAGGGGAAGATCGGACTCGTCGTCGGACTCGGCGTGGGTTACGTGCTCGGCACGCGCGCCGGACGCGAGCGTTATGAGCAGATCAAGACGCAGTGGTTGAAGATCTGGCACCTGGATCCTGTGCAAGATCAGGTAGCCAAGGTCAAGGGCTACGTCGGCGATAAGGCCGCCGCTGTTCCCGGTGCGCTCTGGACCGGCGTCGTCAAGGTCGCAAAGTCTGTCGGCAATGCAGATACTCCGGGCGCGAAGCTCGACTCCGCTATCGCCACCGGCAAGAAGGCCGCTGACGACCTGGAAGATGCCGTGGACGACGCTGTAGACGAGGCGAAGAAGAACACCGCCAAGAAGTCTTCGACGTCTGCTGCGAAGAAGTCATCGACCCGATCCACGGGAGCTGCGAAGAAGCCCTCGACGAACGGCAAGTGACATGGTTCGCGGATACCGTGATCGCGCGGACGACAGTCTTCTGACCCTGGTCGGCGACTTGCCTGATCTCATCAGCAAGTTGGTCAAGGCCGAGATCGATTCGGCAAAGGCATGGATTTCTCGAACGGCGAAGGATGCCGGAATCGGCAGCGTCTGGTTCCTCATCGCGCTGTTCTTCCTGTTCTGGCTCATCCCAATGATTCTCGTCTTTGCTGTCGCTGGGCTCTCTTCGTGGTGGCCGGTCTGGCTCTCGGCGCTGGCCGTGATCGGACTGTTGCTGCTGTGCGTGCTGCTGACCGTACTGCTGGGGCTGCTGAAATTCCGCAAGGTGCTGCGCCGGGAGAACCCGGGCCAAGCAATCGCGACCGATGTTCGACTCGTGAAGGATGCCGGTGATGAAAAACTCTGAGCTGAACCTGCCCCGTACCGCCGTGCCTGTCGGGATCACCGACCCCGTAGCATCGGCACGCGCCGAGCTGAAGGCGGCGCTGGCCGCAATCGAGGTCAAGGGAAACTTCCCTCGTCGCATCGAGAAAGCATCAGTGCGTGGCGCGGCGAAGGTCCGCGCCTACGCCGACCGTAACCCGCTCGGCGCGATGGCTGCCGTTGCCGGGGCTGCTGCCGTCGCCGGGGGACTCGTCTGGGCCATCGCTCGCGCGATCGCTCGCTGAAACTGCCGGCCCGGGTGCGGGTTAGCCGCTGAGCCTTGCAATACGGGTCTTTGAGACCTGGTCGTGACCCGCGCATTCGCTCCGGCCCCGCGAAAGGGGCACACTTGATGTATGGCCGATGTGAGCGAAGAGAACCCGTCCGGTTTTACCCTGTGGGCGGTGTGGCGCCGTAATCCCGATGCCCCCGTCGTCGAGACGGATGCCACTGAACTGGAGACGATCGCGGGGTACATCGAGGACTCTGGTATCAGCATCCGCGGCTTCTACGATGTTTCGGGACTCAAGGCTGACGCCGACCTTCTCGTGTGGTTGCACGGCGATACGGCCGACGGTCTGCAGAAGGCACTTCGACGCCTGCGCCGCACCGAACTGCTGCGCACGCTGCTGCCGGTGTGGAACGTCATGGGCGTACACCGTGATGCAGAATTCAACCGTGCTCACGTGCCCGGATTCTTGCGCGGTGTCGAGCCCAAGGACTGGTTGTGTCTGTACCCGTTCGTGCGCACGCCCGAGTGGTATCTGGCCCCGGATGAAGAGCGTCGCAAGATGCTCGCTGACCACGGGCGAAAGGGCGCGGCCTTCAAGGGCGTTATTGCGAACACCGTCGCCGCATTCGCGCTCGGTGACTACGAGTGGATACTGCCGCTGGAAGCGGATGACGTCACTGAGCTCGTCGATCTGATGCGCGATCTGCGCTACACCGACGCTCGCCGCTATGTGAAAGAGGAAGTGCCGTTCTACACGGGCCGTCGCCTCCGCTTTGACGAGATCGCGGACGTACTGCAGTAAGCATGTCTGCTCCTATTCGGCTCGGCACTCGCCGCAGCGCACTTGCCCAAGCCCAATCCGGACACGTCGCCACAGCCCTAGAGAAGGTCTCGGGCCGCAAGGTTGAGCTTGTCCCGATCGTTTCCGAGGGTGACACCAATCGCGCATCGCTTTCAGAGATCGGTGGCCTCGGCATCTTTGCCACCCGTCTTCGTGAGGCGTTGCTGGCCGGGGAGTGCGACATCCTTGTGCACTCGCTTAAGGATCTGCCCACGGCCGTCCCCGAGGGGCTGCTGATCGCCGCGACACCTGTGCGTGAAGATGCGAGGGATGTGGTGATCACCCGTGACGGCGTGGGCCTTCATGAGCTGCGCGCAGGCGCCAAGGTCGGTACAGGGTCCCCGCGGCGCATCGCGCAGGTGCACCGGCGTGCTCCCGGCGCCGCGGTCATCGATATTCGCGGTAACGTCGGCTCGCGCCTTGGTCGTGTGGAGTCGGGCGAACTCGACGCAGTGATCCTCGCCGCAGCCGGGCTCTCACGCCTCGGAGACGACCTCCCTGATTTCGCGATGGAGACGGAGTACCTGGGCCTGGCCGAGTGGCCAACTGCCCCGGGCCAGGGAGCTTTGGCGGTGGAGACGACGGTGGATGCTCCGGCAGAACTGCTTTCGGCACTCGCAGAACTTGACGACGCTGACACCCGCTTCGCTATCAGTGTGGAGCGCGGAATTCTGGAAGGACTGGATGCGGGATGCCAGGCGCCCATGGCCGCTCACGCGGTTGTCACGGGCGACTCGGTACGCATCAGAACGATCGTTTACGCACCCGAAGGAGAGCGGCGGATTGGGCTCGACGTCACTGAATACCTGAACGGGGGGTATATTCGTGGGAACGGCAGTGGCAATGGAGCAGATACTGCCGATGGTGCGGACCCGAATCACGCAGCACGCGAGATCGGACTTTCTGTCGCCCGTCGGCTGCTCGAACAAGGGGCGGCTGGCCTCATCTCCCGAGAGCAGCTCTTATGACCACAACACCCGAAATGAATCATGAAAAGCCGTTGACCGGCTGGCGCGTCCTCGTTCCCCGTGGCGGACCCTGGGGTGACGGAGTCGCGGCAAGCTTGCGCGCGCAGGGCGCCGTTCCCGTCGTTGCCCCGCTGATCAACTTCGGACCGACCACTGATCAGGCGGCCCTCGACGACGCGCTCGCCAAGCTCGCTGCCGGTGAGTTCGATTGGCTCACCATCACAAGTGCCACAACGGTGGACGTTCTTTTCGCCCACCGGGCCGTCGTTCCGAAGTCGACGAAGATCGCCGCGGTCGGTGAAACTACCGCCGCTGCCCTCGAGGCCGTCGGTTACAACGTCACCCTCGTACCTGAGAAGGACAATTCCGCGGCAGGGATGGCCGAGCAATTGATCGGACTGGAACCTGAGCCCCGTCGCATCCTCACTCTGCGCAGCGAGATTGCTAAACCTGTTCTGACCCGCTCGCTAATCAAGGCCGGGCACGATGTCTCCAGTATCGTCGCCTACCGCACGGTGGGAGTGCCGGTGACAGACCGGATCCGCCGCGACGTCGACAGCGGACGCATCAACGCGATCCTCATCACCAGTGGCTCAGTCGCCGAGCAGGTGCGCGAGCAGTTTCCCGATATTCCTGATGACACGTTGCTCGCCGCGATCGGTCCACGTACGGCGAAGGATGCCCGCAAGGCCGGGTTGCCGATCACTGTCATCGCGGACCGGCAGACTGTCGACGCGCTTATCGACGCTGTGTCGCACTTCACCCTGCCGCATGCGGCTGACGAGTTCGCGCCGTGAGCGGATTCCCTGAGATTCGTCCGCGTCGGCTTCGGCAGTCGCGGCCGGTGCGGGAACTCGTGCGGGAGACATCTCTTGAGCCGCGGCACCTTGTGCTGCCGATGTTTGTTCGCGAGGGCATTTCAGAGGCAGTAGCGATCAGTTCGATGCCCGGTGTTGCTCAGCACTCGCTCGACTCGTTGCGCCGGGCCGCGGTCGCGGCTGCAGAGGCCGACGTCGGTGGCGTGATGCTGTTCGGAGTGCCTGCCGTACGTGATGCGATCGGCTCTGGCGCTGATGACCCCGACGGCATTTTGAACGTAGCCACGGCCGCGCTCGTCGAAGAAGTCGGCGACGCGCTCGTTGTGCAGACCGATCTCTGCCTCGACGAGTTCACCGACCACGGCCACTGCGGTGTGCTCGCCGCCGATGGCACGGTCGACAACGACGCGACGCTGAAACGTTACGTCGCCATGGCGATTGCGCAGGCGCGGGCAGGGTCGCATCTGCTGGGACTGTCGGGAATGATGGACGGTCAGGTTTCGGCGATTCGCCGCGGCCTGGATGCCGAGGGCTTCACTGATACGCTCCTGCTCGGCTACGCGGCCAAGTACGCCAGCGCCTTCTACGGCCCGTTCCGCGAGGCGGTTGACTCTCAACTGCAGGGTGATCGCCGCACCTATCAGCTCGACCCAGGCAATCGCCGCGAGGGGCTCCGCGAAGCGCTCATCGACGAGGCCGAGGGCGCTGACGTGGTGATGGTGAAGCCCGCGATGGGGTTCCTCGACGTGCTGCGTGAGGTGCGCGACGCTGTGCATATTCCGGTGTGGGCCTATCAGATCTCCGGTGAGTACGCGATGATCGAGGCCGCCGCCGCGAACGGGTGGATTGACCGGCGTGCTGCTGTGCTGGAGTCGCTTCTCTCGATCCGTCGCGCTGGTGCCGACACCGTCCTGACCTACTGGGCCACAGAAGCTTCGCGCTGGCTCAACGAGCGCTGAACGCGGTCTGAGCAAGCGAACCACGCCGAAGCCTGACCACACCGAGACACAGGAGGCACCATGACCGACCGCAACGATGAGCTGTTCTCCGCCGCACGCGCGGTGACCCCGGGCGGTGTCAACTCCCCGGTGCGCGCCTACGGATCCGTCGGTGGAACGCCTCGGTTCCTGGCATCCGCAAAGGGCGCCACCGTGACCGATGTCGCCGGCGTCGAATACGTCGACCTCGTGGCGTCGTGGGGCCCCGCGCTGCTCGGTCACTCCCACCCAGAAGTTGTTGCCGCTGTGCAAGAAGCAGCCACCCGCGGGCTCTCGTTCGGTGCTCCCACCGCAGGCGAAGTTCAGCTTGCCCAGAAGATCTCCGAGCGCGTACGCGTCGGCGATCTCGCTCCTGTCGATCGCGTACGGCTCGTCTCGACCGGCACCGAGGCGACGATGACGGCGATTCGTCTCGCCCGTGGCGTCACCGGCCGTGACCTGCTGGTGAAGTTCGCCGGGCACTACCACGGCCACTCGGACGGGCTTCTTGCTGAGGCCGGCTCGGGAGTTGCCACTCTGGCGCTCCCTGGCTCAGCGGGCGTCCCCGCGCCGATTGCCGCGCAGACCCTCGTCATTGCCTACAACGACCGTGCCGCACTTGAAGCGGTCTTTGCCGAGCACGGTGACCGCATCGCCGCTGTGATCGTTGAAGCGGCCGCGGCGAACATGGGGATCGTCGCGCCCGAGCCCGGATTCAACAAGTTCATTGCCGACATCGCGCATGCACACGGTGCGCTGATGATTCTTGATGAGGTGCTCACCGGATTCCGTGTGCATCACGCCGGATACTGGGCGCTGCAGGTGTCGACGGGCGAGGTGTACATGCCCGACATCATCACGTTCGGCAAAGTCGTCGGTGGCGGCATGCCGCTCGCAGCCCTCGGAGGGCGTGCCGACGTCATGGACATGCTGGCACCGACCGGACCCGTCTACCAGGCAGGAACGCTCTCGGGAAATCCGCTGTCGGTTGCGGCAGGACTCGCGACGCTGTTGCGCGCGACGCCGAAGATCTACGCACGAGTGGATGCTGCTGCCGCCCGCATTGCGGCCGCCCTTGACCGCGCGCTCACAGAAGCAGGCGTCGTGCACGCCGTGCCCAAGGCCGGAAACCTCTTTGGACTGGTGTTTGCTGAGCACGCGCCCCGCAACTACGCCGAAG
>DQHP01000084.1 GCA_003524435.1 Microbacterium sp. | reverse complement strand
CAGTGGCGCTGGAGTTAGCGGAAGCAGAGCGCGACGCTGTCAGCGCTGGCGTGGGTGCACGGACGCGGCAGTTCATCCGTGGCGTCCTGAGCGCTGTGCCGCAGGCCGCGCTCACCGGCGATCCTGTGCACAGGCTTCCCGGCACGGCGAGCTTCACTTTTACAGGAACAAGCGGTGAAGCCGTGCTTCTTGAGTTGGAGAGACGCGGCGTCATCTCCTCCAGCGGTTCCGCGTGCGCGGCAGGCAGCGACGAGGCATCTCACGTGCTGGTGGCCTGCGGTGTGATGCCAGAGATTGCGCAGACCTCAGTGCGATTCACATTTGGGCGTGTGCCGCTGGCGGTTGACGCACCAGCGCAGCTTGCCTCGCTCGTCGCTGCGGCGGTGTCGGCGGTTTCCGGTTCATGACTCCTCAAGATCGCCTCGGTGGTGCGGAGCATCCGTACCATTTCTCTGCCGCAACGACGCAGAACACCCGTTTCTTGAGGAGTTGTGAACAGCACGATCGCCGAGCCATAGAATCATCTGATGAACGCCGCCCCGATCGTGACGCTCATCGTCGCTGGACGTGACATTGCCGCTTTCGCCCCCGCAGCGATCGCTTCTGTGCAGGCACAGACCGAGCCGCGCTGGCGCGCCATCCTCATCGACGACGGATCCAAGGACGTCACCGCCGAGATCTTCGAGAATGCCGCGGCATCGGATCCTCGAATCACTTTCGTGCGCCACGAGGCATCTCGCGGTTTGGGCGCTGCCAGGAACGTGGGGCTCGGGTTCGTCGACACGGAATACCTCGGCTTCCTCGACGGTGACGACGAACTCACACCCACCGCGCTCGCACGTTTGACGGGCACGCTCGGCGAAACCGGCAGTGATTTCGTCGCCGGTGCCTACGTGCGTTCCCGGTTGCGACATGAGACCTACGGACCCGGCCGAGTGCAGCCCTGGACCGCGGCTGCCACAGACCCGCAGCGGCTGCGCACGACGATCGCTGAGCACCCGCGGGCGACGGCCAATATCGTTGCGTGGTCGAAGGTCTCGCGCACGAGCTTCTGGAATGATCTGCGCTTTCCTGAGGGAGTTGCCTATGAGGACCAGATCGTCGCGCAGCAGATGTACACGCGTGCTACGGCCTTCGATGTCATCCCTGATGTCGTCGTGCAATGGCGAGTTCGCGGCGATGGCACCTCGATCACGCAGAGCAAGGCGCAGTTGCCGGTACTGCGCGATTATCTTGCGGCGCTTCGTGGTGGCATCCTGGTGCTGCATGAGTCGGGCGCAGCTGCCGCGGTAACGGCGCGGGTTGAACTCATCCTGGCGATGGATCTGCCTCCGTTACAGGAGATCGCCAGCGCGCATTCTGACCCTGCCTACGGCGCAGAAGTTACGGCCTTCCTCTCTGAATTACGAGCGCTGCCCGAATTCGCCGATGCCCACCCCGATCCGAACATCACCGCCGCGCTCGACTGGTGATGGCAGCTGGAGACCTATGACCACGTATCTCGAATCCCTCTTCTCTCTCGAGGACCGAACGGCGATCGTGACCGGAGGCAGCTCAGGCATTGGACGTGGCATCGCCACAGCGTTGGCTGGCGCCGGGGCGTCGGTCGTCATTGTCGCCCGCGGCAGAGAGCGCGTCGATGAGACGGTCGCGAAGCTGGTGGAATCCGGATGTCGCGCCGCCGGTGTGATCGGTGACCTCAGCACCCGCGACGGCATCCACCGAGCGGCTGAGGCTGCAACAGCACCGTTCGGCGAGCCCGACATCCTGGTCAACTCAGCGGGCATCAACATTCGACCGTCGTTCGAGCAGATCACCGAAGAAGACTGGGACGCCACAATGACCGTGAATGCGCTCGCGCCATTTCTTCTCGGGCAGCGCTACGCCGTCGGAATGGCAGAGCGCGGCTACGGGCGTCTCATCCACATCAGCTCGCAGCAGGCCCACCGCGCGTTCGCGGGCAGCGGCGTGTACGGAGTGTCAAAGGGCGCCCTCGAATCCCTGATGCGTTCGGAAGCAGAAGCATGGGGCGATCGCGGAGTGACGAGCAACGCTCTGGTGCCCGGATTCGTACTGACTCCGTTGAATGCTCGACTTCAGCAGGATCCCGAGCAGGTCTCCGCCCTCGCAACACGCACCATGATCGGCCGCAATGGACTGCCCAGCGACTTCGCCGGCGCTGCCGTGTTCCTCGCTGGCACCGGATCCGCCTATGTCACCGGCCATTCCCTCTTCGTCGACGGCGGCTTGTCGGCGCACTGAGGCAGTTACGGTCGGGCGCGCCCGCTCAATTTTCGGCCGGATACTCCCGCGGCTCGCTCTGCCCGTCAATCAACGGAACCGGAGCAGTGAGAGCGTCAACGGCATCTTCCGCGACAGAGCCTTCGGGTGCACGATCGGCACGCCGATTCGCGAACGCCGCAGCCAAACCGCCCGTTATCTCTTGATCGATGACCGTTTCGGTCTCGAGCACTCTGGATGCCGCAACCTGCTGTGCCGCAAGCTCGGCGTACAGGCCGCCGAGCGCAAGCAACTCACTGTGCGTGCCAGATTCAACGATCTGTCCTGCTTCCAGCACATGAATGACGTCGGCGCCCATCACGGTCGAAAGCCGGTGCGCGATCGAGATCGTCGTGCGCCCCTTCGCCGCTTCGTCAAGGGCTTCTTGCACCACGCGTTCTGAGACCGTATCCAGCGCCGAGGTTGCCTCATCGAGCAACAGCACGGGCGGGTCTTTCAGCAGCACACGCGCGATGGCAATGCGCTGTTTCTCGCCGCCCGAGAGCCGGTAGCCCCGCTCACCGACGACGGTGTCGTAGCCTTGTTCAAAACTGTCAATAATGTGGTGGATGTTCGCCGCGACACAGGCAGCGATGAGTTCGTCCTCTGGCGCGCCCGGCTTCGCGTACAGCAGGTTCTCGCGAATGGTCGCGTGGAAGAGATAGGTCTCCTGCGACACGATGCCGACGTCGTCAATGATGGATTCCTGCGTCAGCGTCCGCACATCGGCACCAGCGAACAGCACCGCTCCCCCGTGCGCCTCATAGAGTCTCGGGGCGAGGTACAGCACGGTCGTCTTACCCGCACCTGATGGTCCGACAAAAGCCACGTGCTGGCCGGGCTCGGCGACGAACGAGACGCCCTGCAGCGTCGGGCGACTGTCGGGCGCAGCATCCGGATACCGAAACACCACCTCAGTGAACTCGACTCGTCCACGCGGCCCCGGTGCCTCATCGACTCGGATCGCTCCGGGAGCATCCTCAATCTCAGGAACGAGATCGAGGTATTCGAAGATGCGCGCAAACAGGGCGGATGAGGTCTGCAGGTCAAGGGAGACGCGCATCAGTCCCATCAGCGGCTGCAAGAGCCGTGCCTGCACCGTCGTGAACGCAACCACGGTTCCGGCAGTGATCGCGCCAGCCCCGCCCGCGATCAGATAACCCGAGACGAGATAGATGACGGCGGGAACGGATGCCATCAACACCTGCACGACGGCGAAGAAACCCTGCCCGCTCATGGCACGGCGCACCTGCAGCATCACCTGGTTCTGGTTCTCGGCCTGGTAACGCTGCGATTCGGTGCGCTGGCGGTTGAAAGACTTCGACAGAAGCATTCCAGAAACGCTCAGCGTCTCTTGAGTAATCGAGGTCAGCTCCGAAAGCGATTCCTGCGTTTCACCTGCAATCCGTGCGCGCACCTGCCCGACTTTGCGCTGCACAATGATGAGGAACGGCATCAGCACCACGGCGATGATGGTGAGGCGCCAATCGATCAGAATCATCGCGACGAGCGAAGCGATCACTGTCACGACATTGCCCAGGATGCTGGTGACGGTATTGGTTAATACGCTAGAGACTCCACCGACATCGTTCTGCAGTCGAGACTGAATCACGCCAGTCTTCGTGCGGGTGAAGAAGCCCAATTCCATCGCCTGAAGGTGCTCGAACAGTCGCACTCGCAGATCACCGGTGACACTGTTTCCGACCGTCGAGGTCAACCATGTCTGCCCGACGCCCAACACGGCAGACAGCAGGAACAAGCCGACCATGATCAGCACGAGCCTGATGAGAAGCCCGATCTCAGGGCCGCCACCATCAACGGGGAAGAGCGCGTCATCAAAGATCCGTTGCACGATCAGCGGGGGGATCACAGCGATGCCGGCGCCGAGCACAACCAGGATGCCGGTCAGGACGATCCGTCCGCGGTATGCGCTGAATAGTGCGACAACACGTGAGCTGAGCCCGATGATCTTCGGCGCCTGCGCGTTCAGCTTCTTCTGCGCGGCTTCATCGACGCCGCGAAAGCCACCGCCACCGCCACCTCGTCCACCACCCATGCTCATCCGGTCAGCCTATCCCTGTAAAAACTTTGTGCCGGGCGGAATACCGCCGTTGACCTAGGCGTTAGGCTGGTATGTCGTCCACGCACGAATGCCGGATCTGTCGGCTTCGTCGGTGGTGTTCCGCCCCAGCTTCTGAGGAGATGCTTTGACCACCACACCCACGGACTCGATCCCCACTGCGAAAGCAGCGCCGATGATCTCGCCCTCGGACATGCGCGTGATCTGGCTGCTGCTGGTCGCCGCGTTCGTCGCGATTCTCAACGAAACCACGATGGGCATCGCGATCCCGCATCTGAACACTGATCTCGGCATCCCGCCGGAGCTGGGCCAGTGGCTGACCAGTGCATTCATGCTGACGATGGCGATCGTCATCCCCACCACCGGTTTCCTGTTGCAACGCTTCACCACACGTCAGGTCTTCATCGCCGCGATGACGTCCTTTTCCATCGGCACCCTGGTCGCGCTCATCGCGCCGGGATTCGAAGTGCTGCTGGCCGGTCGTGTGATCCAGGCCGGCGGTACAGGCATCATGATGCCGCTGCTGATGACCACGATCATGAATGTGGTCCCGCCACGCTCTCGCGGTCGCATGATGGGCCGCGTGGGTCTGGTGATCTCGCTTGCTCCCGCCATCGGCCCCACTCTGGCCGGTGCCGTGCTCGAAGCATTCAACTGGCGCGTGCTGTTCGCTATTGTGCTTCCGATCGCGATCATCGCTCTGGCGATGGGAGTGAAGTGGATGACCAACCTCGGTGAGACGAAGAAGGCTCCGATCGACGTGCTGTCAATCGTGCTGTCGGCGTTCGGATTCGGCGGTATCGTCTACGGCCTCAGCCAGTTCGGCGGCGAGGCCGAATCGAACGGTACGACCATCGGGGTTATCTCGCTCGCTGTCGGCGCCGTTGCCCTCGCACTGTTCGTATGGCGCCAGATCGTCCTGCAGCGCATCGATGACGCGTTGCTCGATCTGCGCGTATTCCGCTCACGCAACTACACGATCGGCGTGATCGTCATGGGCATCCTCGCGCTGTCGATGTTCGGCACGCTCGTGCTGCTTCCTCAGTACCTGCAGAATGTCGCTGGCCTCGATGCATTCCAATCCGGTCTGATCCTGCTCCCGGGCGCTGTCCTGATGGGGCTGCTAGGGCCGCTGATGGGACGCGTCTACGATGCACGGGGCACACGCACACTGCTGGTGCCCGGAACGATCATGGTTTCGGCGGCGCTGTTCTTCTACTCCACCGTCGGCGATCACACCGCCTGGTGGATGCTGATGATCGCGCAGACGGTCATCTCCGTCGGACTCGCAATGTCGTTCACGCCACTCTTCTCGGCTTCACTGGGCTCGCTGCGGCGCCACCTGTACTCGCACGGCTCGGCCGCGCTGAACACGATCCAGCAGGTCGCCGGGGCTGCCGGCGTGGCGCTGCTGACGGTCACCTACTCCTCAATCCTGCATGCGGGCGAGCAGGAAGGACTCTCGACTGCTGTTGCGGGTGCGCCGGGTGCGCGCACGGCGTTCCTGATCGGAGCGTTCATCTCGCTCATCGGTGTCGCGCTGAGCCCGTTCGTCCGCAAACCGGCCGACGATCTGGACGGTGAGGTGCACGGCGGGCACTGAAGGCCGTGCCGGAGGAGTTACTCCCCCGGCACCGCGCAGGCGCTGCCGCCGCAGCATCCACCCGCGTTCGGGTCTCCGAGCAGGTTGAGGCTGGAAGGCGCCTCAGAAGTCTCCACGTTCGGGTTAGATTCCGAAGTCTGCGAAGTGTGCATGCATCCATGCTACGCCGGAAGACACGAAGCGGCACTTCGCACGGGACTAGACAGGTTCGTCCGCGGGCGAAACACTCTAGCTATGAGTGATTCTCCACAGATGAGCACTGACGGTCGAGACGAGACCGCCAACGAGCGCGCAGACCGTAACTGGGAAGAGCTCATGCAGGAGTTGCGCGTCATGCAGACCGGTACCCAGGTACTGTCTGGCTTCCTGCTCGCCGTCGCATTCCAACCGCGTTTTACAGAGCTCGACGAACTACAGCGTGGGCTGTACATCGTGCTGGTGGTGCTCGCGGGACTCGCTACGATTCTCGCGTTGACGCCGGTCGGGATGCATCGAGTCCTCTTCGGTCGGCGGCGTAAACCAGAACTGGTGCGGACTGCATCCCGAATCGTCAAAACGACCCTCGTGGTGGTCGGCGCTCTCAGCGTGGGGGTCGTGACGCTCATTGTCGACTTCACGCTAGGCCGCGCAGCTGCCACCGTTGTACTCGCCCTCGGAGCGGTGCTCGTCCTGGGGCTGTGGGTTTTCGTGCCGATGATCATGCGGCGCGCATGAGATGAGAGGTTCCTCCGAATCCGTCCTGAGACTTGCAGCGTGCGCCGCAGTGAGGAATCGTGGCCCGGACATGTTCTGACTGGAGCATGTCCGCAACCGGAAGGAGAGTTCATGCTCACCCTCACCGAGAATGCAGATGCCGTCGTCACCACGATCGTCGGCCGAGAGGATGCCAGCGCCGAAGCCGGACTTCGCATCCAGACCGCCGACGGGCAGGGCCCGAGTGGCGAAGCACGCTTCGCTGTTCAAGTTGTTCCTGCGCCGGAAGCCGCCGATGTCGTCATCGAGGGAGACGCCAGCCGTGTCTTTCTTGAGGCGAACGCCGCTGAGGCACTTTCAGACAAGGTGCTCGACGCCGGTGTTGACGACGCAGGAGCTGTCAGCTTCACGATCCTGCCGCAACCCGTCTAAAGCACGACTGAGAGGGGGCGTCGAAGAACTTCGGCGCCCCCTCTTCGTGCGCGAATGCGGAACGAGACAGCCAACGCCGCGGTTTGCCAGATTCGGTCGACAGGATGACCTACGGTTGAGAGGTGCTTGGACGATTCATATCTCGCGCGTTCTGGCGATTCAGTCGCTGGACGCTGACCGGTGCGACCGCCCCCGCGCGCCCCACTGTGCTCGTGGGCGCACCACACACGTCGAACTGGGACTTCGTGCTCATGCTCGCGATAGCCTGGAACCTCGGCATCGATGTGCGTTGGCTCGGCAAGAAGAGTCTTTTTCACGGATGGCGAGGGCCGATCATGCGCTCTGTCGGCGGGATTGCCGTGGATCGCTCAAACCCAGGCACTGTTGTTGCTGAAGTCGTCGAGCGGGTAAATGCGGGCGAAGTCTTCGGTTTAGTCGTCACACCGGACGGCACACGCGGCGGAAACGAGTACTGGAAGTCAGGTTTTTATCGCATCGCTCGCGAAGCGGGGATGCCGGTGACTCTGGGATTCGTCGATCGAACGACCATGACAACAGGTTTGGGTCCCACTTTGGATTTGACCGGAGATGTCGCCGCTGACATGGACCAGATCCGTGCGT
Organism: Microbacterium sp.; assembly: GCA_003524435.1. Taxonomy (GTDB): domain Bacteria; phylum Actinomycetota; class Actinomycetes; order Actinomycetales; family Microbacteriaceae; genus Microbacterium. The sequence continues at coordinate 941 of DQHP01000084.1, read as the reverse complement.
TTTATGCCGACAAGGCCGGGTTCCATCCGAAACTTCGCACCGAGCCACGTCTGCGCGAAGAACAAGGCCCAACGAAGGACGCCCCGTGAACATCACCCTGCTGCAGCGCTTCGTCGCGGTTGCTGACGAACTGCACTTCCCCCGCGCAGCAGAGACACTCGATATCCCTCTCGCCTCTCTCTACACCTCGATTGAGAAACTCGAGAGCGAAGTAGGACAACCGCTTCTCACCCGAGGCAGTCCCACCCGGCTGACCCCAGTCGGAGCGATGTTCATCGCCGAAGCGCGTGCGATGATCGCCGCCGCGCCCGCCCCGGCAGAGAAGCCCAAAGCACCGGGCGGCGGCAAGGCGAAAGCGTCGAAGGGCAAAGGTCGCGCCCCGATCGTCAAGGGCCAGCCGAAACCGTATAAGAAGCGTCAGGGGCGCTAACGCGCAGCATCCTTCAGAGTTCCGCGACCTGGCCCCCATCGACATGCCAGCGACGGTTCGTCCGCACAGTGTCGAGCATCCGGCGATCGTGTGTCACCAGCAAGAGCGTTCCGTCGTAGGATTCCAGCGCCTGCTCAAGTTGTTCGATGGCGACGGTGTCTAAATGGTTCGTCGGCTCATCGAGCACCAAGAAGTTGACGCCGCGTGCCTGCAGCAGCGCGAGCCCTGCGCGGGTGCGCTCCCCCGGCGAAAGCTCATCAACAGGACGACTGACGTGGTCGGCTTTGAGCGCGAACTTCGCCAGCAACGTGCGTACCTCGGCCGCTGCCATCTCTGGAACGATCGCTTCAAAAGTATCTGCAAGCGCCGCAGCGCCGGTGAACAGCGAGCGCGCCTGATCGATCTCGCCCATCCGGACGCTCACGCCGAGGCTCGCGGTGCCCTCGTCTGGCGCCTGTCTGCCGAGCAGTGCGCGCAGCAGAGTCGTCTTGTCGACGTGTCGGGTTTGACC